>PMTL01000047.1 GCA_003168075.1 Acidimicrobiaceae bacterium | reverse complement strand
GGAGGCATTGAAAGAGAACCGGGGGTGAAGGACCCGGTGAAGATGGGCGAGTTCATCTCGAATGCCCGCTGGGCCTACGACAACGCCGAGGTGACGCGGCGCACGTGGCCGGCGCTCGACGGGTAGAGCTTAGGCCTGGTAACGACGAAAGACGACGCTGCCGTTGTGCCCGCCAAAGCCAAAAGAGTTCGACAGAACCACGTCGATCTTGGCGGAGCGGGGCTCACCGATAACGACGTCGAGATCAATCTCCGGATCGACGACGGTGGTTCCCGCCGTCGGTGGAATCGTCTGGTTCAACAAGGACATCACCGACACCACGCCCTCGAGGGCACCCGCCGCAGCGAGAGAATGGCCCAGGTGGCCCTTCACCGACGTGACCGGGGGAGCACTATCGCCGAACACGTGACGCATCGCCACTGATTCGGCCAGATCGTTAAGCGGCGTCGATGTGCCGTGGGCGTTGATGTGTGAAACGTCGGCCGCAGTAATCTGCGCGTCCGCGAGGGCGATCTCCATGCAGCGAATTGCGCCCGAGCCTTGGGGGTCTGGCGCGGTGATGTGGTGCGCGTCAGCCGTGGAAGCGGCGCCGATCACTTCAGCCAGGATCGTCGCGCCACGCGCTACGGCGTGCTCCCACTCTTCGAGGACCAAGACGCCGGCGCCTTCGCCCATCACGAAACCATCACGGTCGACGTCGAAGGGGCGAGAGAATTCGGTGTTCGACAGGGCGGTCATGTTGCGAAAGCCCGATTCGGCAATCTGCACCATCACCGCTTCGGCGCCGCCAGCGACGGCGATCGTCGAGCGACCCGTCGCCACGAAGCGCGCCGCGTTGCCGATCGCGTGGGTGCCCGCCGCGCAGGCGGTGGTCACCGTCTCACAGGGCCCACCCAGACCGAATCGCATCGATACCGCGGCGGAGGCCGCGTTGGGCATCATCATGGGCACCATGAACGGCGACACTCGCGACGGGCCCTTCTCATTGAGAATGCGAACCTGCTCGAGCACGGTCTGAAGTCCACCGATGCCGGTCGTCACCACGCACGCAGCGTCAAGGAGAGGACCCTCAAGACCGCTCTGGCGCCACGCCTCGTCGGCGGCCATGAGTCCATAGAGGGTGAAGGGGTCGAGGCGGCGCAACTCCTTCGGTCCACCGATGTGCTCAGCGTTAAAGGGTGCGAGTCGCTTTGACTCCGGTGCCGTGTCCTTTTGGAGAGCCTGCCACAGTGCTTCGACGCCGACGCCCGCGCACGAGTGTGCCCCGAGTCCGACGACCGCGACCCGACGACCCTGGAGTGGTCCCGATGAGGTGACCGCGACTTGCACTACAGCTTGGCGTAGACGAGTTCGAAGGCTTGGCCGACGGTCGTGATGTCCTTCAACTCGTCCTCGGCGACTTCGATGTCGAAGGTCTCTTCGAGAGCCATGACGAGTTCTACGAGGTCAAGACTGTCGGCGCCGAGGTCGTCGGCGAAGGACGCCTCGAGGGTGACCTGCGAGGGCTGGACGGCCAGCACTTCTACTGCGTTCTCTGTGAATTTGGCGAGCGCTTCGCTACGTTCCATGGTTCTACCCCTTTGTATGTCTCGGACAATGCTACTAAATACCGCAGGGAGAACGGCGACTAGAGGCCCATCGCGAGGCCGCCGTCGACGGCGATGACTTGCCCCGTGAGATAGCGGGCGGAGTTACTGGCCAGGAACCCGACAACTCCAGCGATATCGGCGGTGGTGCCGAGGTGACCCATCGGGATGAGAGCGGTCATCTGGTCGGTGGTCGAGCCCAGCCCCGTGGTCATCTTGGTGTCGATGAAGCCCGGGGCGATCACGTTGACGGTGATGGCACGCGAGGCGACTTCACGTGCGAGTGAGCGCGCGAGTCCGACCATGCCGGCCTTGGCGGCCGCGTAGTTGGCCTGTCCCGGCACCCCGTAGAAGGGACTCACCGAACCCATGAAAATGATGCTGCCGGCTCGATTGCGGATCATCGAGGAGAGCACGGCACGTGCGCAGTAGAAGGCACCGTCGAGATTCGTCGCGAGCACCTCGCGCCACTGCTCGTCACTCATTCTCATCGCCAACCCGTCGTGGGTGATACCGGCGTTGGCAACCAACACGTTGACGGGCCCGTGCGCCGCGATTGCCGTCTTCACCGCGTCGCTCACTGACGGGGATGACGACACGTCCACCGCGAGCGACATAGCGCAGCCCTCGGGCGCGACACCCGAACGCGAGAGACCCACCACGGTGTCGCCCTGGGCGATGAAGTACTCGGCGATCGCTGCGCCGATTCCGCGGCTGGCACCGGTGACGAGAACGTGCTGGGTCATAGTGAGGCCTCCTGAAGGTCGAGGGGTGATGCGGCGACGACCTGGCGGTCGAAGTCGCGGATGCGCTTGGTGAGACCGGTCAAGACGCCCGCGGGGGGCATCTCGACGCTGGTGGTCACCGCTGACGGCAACGCCAGCGTGGCGTCGAGGAACTGTACGGGCGACGTCAACTGTCGCGACAGCAGGGGCCGCCAGTCGTCGGCGCCCGAATGCGCGACGCCGTCGACGTTGGCGATAATCACCTGCTCAGTCTCTCCCCATTCGAGTGCGTCGAGTGCGTCATCGAGGGCCGATTGCGCGCTCGCCATTAAGGGGGAGTGAAATGCTCCACCCACGGGCAACGCCGTAGCACGTCGCCAGCCCAAGTGGCGATGGTTCGTGAGCACGTAGTTCAGACCCTCGGGAGTGCCGCTGAGGACGATTTGGCCGGTGCCGTTGATGTTGGCCACCCACGCACCCTCGAGGTCGTCGAGGTTCTCGCGGGCGCTCTCGTCTCCGCCCATGACCGCGATCATTGAGCCAGCGCTCTCCTCGGCGGCCCGGGCCATCGCGGCGCCGCGGACCGAAATCAGCCGCGCTCCGTCGTCGACGCTCACTAGGCCCGAAGCCACGAGAGCCGAGAATTCTCCCAGGGAGTGCCCAAGGAGGTAGCGCGGTCGCACCCCACTGTCGAGCAGTTCGTGGTAACCCACCAGCGACAACGCAAATGTGGCGAGTTGCGCGCGGTCGGTGCGAACGAGGTCCGCGTCATCCGCGTCGAGCAGCAGGTGCGACACGTCCACGCCAGCCGCCTCGGAGATTTCCTCGACCAGTCGCCAATGCACCGAGTCGCACCAGGCGATGCCGGCGCCACCCCCAAGGGACCCTTGTCCGGGGAAAAGAGCGACGACGTCGTCGCGGAGGGTGAGTGAAAGTGTCATGACGTCAAAAGTAACAGCGTGCCCGGGGCGGGACTCGAACCCGCACGCCCTCTCGAGCAAAGGATTTTGAGTCCTCCGCGTCTGCCATTCCGCCACCCGGGCTGCGCGAGAAACGCTAGCAGCAAGAAATATGGTTGATGAAATGAAGGCCCGCCTCTGGCGACACGACATGAATCTGCGTTCCCCCATCTCGGCCGCCCCCCAGGTGCACGCTACGCGCGCTCATTTGTTTTTGGAAGTCGAGGTCGACGGCGTACGAGGCCTCGGCGAAATTTCACCGCAACCCGCGTCGTTGCACGGCGACCCTGGAGTTGACGAAGTACTCAGGGAGATCGAATACTTCACCCTGCGCCAATTCATCGAAACCGCCCAGCGCGAAGCTCAGACCCCGAACTGGGCGAGGGTGACGCACTTCGCTGGTTCGCGGCCCGCTAGTTACCCGGCCAGTGCGTTACTCGAGATGGCGTTGCTCGACCTGCATCTGCGCGGCCAATCGTCGACAGTGGAATCTCACTGGCCCGAGCGATTCGCCACACCCATCCAGGTGACGGTGTCACTGCTCGATGATGCTCCCTGGACGCCTCTGGACAACGCCGCCCAGGTGCGCGCCAAGGTGTCGACCGCTGAGGTTTCCCTCGAGAGGTGGCATAAACTTGCAAGTCTCGAACGACCAGTGCTACTCGACTTCAATTGCTCAGGAATCAGCGTGCAGGACACCTTGCGCTGCGTCGCACTCGCCCAGACCCACGTGCAGGTGTGCGCGGTGGAGCAGCCCTTCGCTGCGGGCAACGTGGTCGAGCACGCCCGGCTCGCGGCGATGCTCGACGTCCCCGTCAGCCTGGACGAGGGAGTTCGCCATCGACGCGACCTCGACCAGATAGTCCGCTACCACGCGGCGAGCCTAGTGTGCGTCAAACCGGCCCGGGTTGGTGGTTATGCACAGGCGCGCACGATGATTGAACGCGCCCACCAGTTGGGGTTGGAGGTCTACCTCGGCGGATTCTTCGAGTCACCGCTGGCGCGCCGGGCCAATCGGGCACTGGCCCGGCACTACCTCACCCGCCCGAGCGACGTGTCGCCGGTCGCGCTTACGGGCGACAAAGGCGTGTTGGTGCCCGATTCGTGGGGCTGCGGATTTCTCCCCGGACCTGACCTCGAGAACGCTCATCCATTATTGAACCGACACTGGTGAGGAGATTTACACTCAAGGACGTGGGTTCACGTTCACAGCAGCGACACCTAGAGGACATCCAGCGGCGCCTCATGGCCGCCCGGGAGAGTCTCAAAGTGCTCGAAGAGCAGGTGGAAGTCTGGAATGAGGCCCTGGACGAAGCCCGTATCCGCTCGCTGGTTTCCGAGACCCCGCTGCTTACGGCAGAATATAACGAGTTGTCAAAACACGTAGTGGCCGCGAACGCCGAGATGATTCGGCGCTCGAACGAAGTGCAAAGCCTCACGGCGGAGCGTGACGAGCTACTGCGCGACTGGATTCCGAAGGATGAAAATGGATAAGCGCGTTGTCATAGCCGATGATGAATCAATCATTCGTCTGGACCTCAAGGAGATCCTTGAGGGGGACGGCTACCTGGTCGTCGGCGAGGCCGCGACCGGCGACGACGCCCTCGAGTTGATTCGGTCGCTAGAGCCCGACTTAGCCTTACTCGACGTCAAGATGCCCGGCATCGACGGCATCGAGGTGGCTCGCGCCGTCAAGGGTGGGACCACTCAGGTGGTGTTGCTCACGGCGTTTTCGCAGCGCGCGCTCATCGAAAATGCTCGCGAGGCCGGCGTTGTCGCCTACCTCGTGAAGCCCTTTCGCTCCAGTGAAATTCTGCCTAAGTTGGCGGCGATCGTGAATCCCGCCTCAATGATTCCCGACGTCGCGGACGCTCCCAGCGTGGACGACAAGATTGAGACCCGCGAGATCGTTCAGCGTGCCAAGGAGACTTTGATGCGCGAGCGCGGCCTCGACGAGCCCGCCGCCTTCGAGATCATTCAGCAGTCCGCCATGCGCGGGCGCACTCGCATGCGTGATATCGCTCAGCTCATCTTGAAGGGCGAATTCGTTGGCTAATCAGTCCGACCAACGGCCTCTGGTGCTGTTGGACGGTATGTCACTCGCTTTTCGCGCTTTCTTCGCCCTCTCGACCGATATCGCTACCTCGAGCGGTCTGGTCACTAACGCGCTACACGGATTCGCCTCGATGCTGCATTCCCTGGTTCGCTCCCAGGGGCCGCAAGCCCTCGCCGTCGCGTTCGATCTGCCCGGCGGGACGTTTCGCGACGCAATGACCGAGGACTACAAGGGCGGTCGAGCCGAGACTCCGCCGGAGATCGAGCACCAATTCGACCTCATCCGCACGATGTGCGACGCGTTGCATATCCCGGTACTGGGTGTGCCGCAGTTCGAGGCCGACGACGTACTGGCAACGCTGGCGACTTGGGGACGCGACGCACATATACCCGTGGTCGTGGTGACCGGTGACCGCGACTGCTTTCAACTCGTCGAGGACCCCTACGTACGAGTGCTCTACAACCGACGGGGGGTCTCAGACTATTCGCTCTACGACGAAGCCGGAATCTTCGAGCGATGTGGCATCGAACCCGCTCGTTACGAACTCCTCGCTGCCCTGCGCGGTGATTCCTCGGACAACCTGCCCGGCGTGCCCGGAGTGGGCGAGAAGACGGCGGCGAAGTTGCTGAGCACCTACCGCGACTTCGACGAGCTGTACGCGCACCTCGACCAGCTCACGCCCAAATTGCGCGAGAATCTTGCCACCTACGAACAGCGCGCTCGCCAGAACGAGGTGGTCATGCGCCTCGTGCGCGACGTGCCGCTGGACTTCACCCTCGAGAGCCTCACGTTGGGCGGCTGGGACCGCGTAGCGGTCGGCGCCTTTTTTGACCGTTTCGAAATGAACTCAATGCGCACACGCTTTGAGAAATTGATGAGCGACGGCCTGCTCGGTGCGCCGCGAGCAACCAGCACACCGTCGACCTCGGGCGCCGCGCCACCCGAGGTAGTGAACGTCTCTTCGCGATCGGCGTCACTCGCGCAGGTCGTCGCTTCGTCGTCGGCCCTGACGGTACTTCGCCGGGGCCAACGCGTGGCAGTTCTAGACGAAATGAGCGGTACGGGAGCGGTGGGCGACCTCGACGAGTTTTTGGATTTAGTGGGGGAGCGCCCGCTATCGGGACACGACATCAAGGAGCTATATCGCGCCGGATTCGAGCGTGGCATCACTCTCGCGGAGCCCGCGGACGACACCGCCATCATGGCTTTTCTCGTCGACGCGACGAGCGGACGCTACGACCTGGCCGACGTCGCACAACGTTTTCTCGACGAGGTGCTCGGCACCGCGACGCCCTCTTTATTCGACGAGAATGCTGACGATGACGCGCTCTTTCACCACGTGGGCGTCGTGGCGCGGCTGCGATCCAAATTGCGTGACGAGATCGAACGCTGGGAACTCGGCTTCGTGTACACCACCATTGAATTGCCACTGGTGGCGGTGCTCGGGCGAATGGAAGCTCGGGGCATCCGCGTCGACGTGCAGATGTTACGTACGATTGCCGCGGAGTTCACTGCCGAGGCCCAGCATCTCGACGCGCAGATCCAAGAGGTCGCCGGACACGAGTTCAAAATTAACTCACCCCAGCAACTCCAGACTGTTCTGTTCTCCGAACTCGGACTCACCCCGGGGAAGAAAATCAAGACGGGCTTCTCGACCGATGCCTCCGCCCTGGAATCCATCGCCGACGAGCACCGTATTGTCCCTCTCATCTTGCGCTTTCGAGAGGTGGAGAAGCTCCGCAGTACCTACGGTGCACCGCTCATTGGCGCCGTGGGTCCCGACGGCCGCATTCACGCTCAGTTCCACCAGACCGTGGCCCGTACCGGACGTTTGTCGTCGGAGAATCCCAACTTGCACAACATTCCGGTGCGCAGCGCCGAGGGACGACGCCTGCGCTTCGCCTTCGTGCCCAGCGACGGCTGGTCCCTCGCCGTGGCGGACTACAACCAGATCGAACTGCGTATCCTCGCTCACCTTTCACAGGACTCGGGACTGCTGGCCGCCTTCGCGAGCCACGAGGACGTGCACCGTACCATTGCGGCGTCGGTGTTTGGCATCAGCCCCGACGAGGTCACCCACGAACAGCGCGAACAGGCCAAGGCAGTCTCCTACGGTCTGGCCTACGGCATGGAGGCCTTCGGACTCTCCCAACGCCTCGGCGTGCCCGTCAGCGCGGCCAAGGAGATTATGGACAAGTATTTTGCGGGCTTTCCCACGCTGCGGCGCTACATGGACGAAACCATCAAGCAAGTGCGCGCGCAAGGCTTCTCGCGCACCGAATTCGGGAGGATCCGTCCATTCCCGGACTTGGCGACCGCCGTCGGTCCCCAGCGCGCCGCCGCCGAACGCCAAGCGATGAACGCCGGAATCCAGGGACTCGGCGCCGACATCTTCAAGTCCGCCCTGGTGCGTCTGGACCATCGACTCACCGAAGAGGGCCTTCAGGCGCGGCTCATACTCCAGGTCCACGACGAAGTCCTGGTCGAGGCGCCACCGGAAGAAATCCAACGCGTCGAAACGGCGATCTTGGAGGCGTTGACCGAAGTGGCGAACCTCAGTGTGCCCCTCGAGGTCTCCCTGCACTGGGGCGATTCGTGGGCCGCCGCGAAGGGTTAATCCGCCTCTGATACAGTGGAAACCTGGGTTTACACCGGAGACCCAGCCCTGATCGACTAGTTGGCCCCGGTGTGGTCGCTTGAAAGAAGTTCGTATGCCGGACGGCGCTAGCCTCCTTTCTCCCATTGAAATGGGAACCTTCGACGCCGAGGGTAATTACATTCCCCGCGTCATCACCGAAGACAACATGGTCGGAACCGACCTCACCGATTTGGTAGGTAACTCGGTCCTGGAGTTCGAAGACGGTGACCTGGTTACCGGTACGGTGGTCAAGATTGACCACGACGAAGTCTTGCTCGACATCGGATTCAAGTCCGAAGGCGTGATCCCCGCCCGTGAGCTCTCCATTCGCAACGACGTCGACCCGTCGGAGATTGTTTCTCTGGGCGAACAGGTCGAATGTCTCGTCCTGCAGAAGGAAGACAAGGAGGGCCGCCTAGTCCTCTCGAAGAAACGCGCTCAGTACGAGAAGGCGTGGGCCAACATCGAAGAACTCAAGAACCGCGACGAAATGGTCAAGGGTGTCGTCATCGAAGTGGTCAAGGGTGGCCTCATCGTGGACATCGGCCTACGCGGCTTCCTGCCCGCGTCGCTGGTGGAACTGCGTCGCGTGCGCGAACTCCAGCCCTACATCGGCAAGACCGTTGAAGCCAAGATTATCGAGCTCGACCGCAACCGCAACAATGTGGTGCTCTCACGCCGCGCCTGGCTCGAAGAGACTCAGAAGGAGCAGCGCGGCGATTTCCTCAACAATCTCAAGCCGGGCGAGCGCCGTCACGGTGTTATCTCGTCGGTGGTCAACTTTGGTGCCTTCGTGGACCTGGGCGGCATGGACGGCCTCATTCACGTTTCCGAGCTGAGCTGGAAGCACATCGATCACCCGAGCCAAGTTGTGGCCGTCGGCGACGAAGTGGACGTGGAAGTGCTCGACGTCGACTTTTCCAAGGAGCGCATTTCCTTGTCACTCAAGGCGACGCAGTCGGACCCGTGGCAGGTCTTTGCCGACGGCCACGCCGTCGACCAGTTGGTCTACGGTCGGGTGACCAAGATGGTGCCCTTTGGCGCCTTCGTGCAGGTCGGTGACGGCATCGAGGGACTCGTGCACATTTCTGAGATGGCTGCTCACCACGTTGAGTCCCCCGACCAGGTCGTCTCGGCCGGCGAAGAACTCTGGGTCAAGATCATTGAGCTCGACACCGCACGTCGTCGTATCTCGCTGTCAATCAAGCAGGCCGCAGAGGGCGGTGAGGTCTCCGAGGAGTACCGTGAGGCTTTCGGAAGTCACGCCTACGACTCCGAGGGCAACTACATCGGCGGCTTTGAGTACGGCGAATTTACCCCCGAGACCGAAGCCCAGGCTGCCTGGGCGGAGTACGCCACCGAAGCCGTCGCGAAGGACCCCGAAGTCACTGAGGAAGCCGAAGCTACGAGCAGCGCGGACGACACGAACGGCGCAGCAGCAACCGACGCCGAAGCCCCCACCGACGCTGAGACGACTACCGAGGAGTAGAGCAACCACTGCACGATGTACGCAAGAAACCCGCCGGGTCCCTGGGGATTCGGCGGGTTTCCTCAACTCTGACGAGCGCTCGCCGTCGTGATGTCACAGGTGACTCTGTACCGTGGTGAGGTGAAGCGCATCGCACTCGCCGGCGGAATTGGCGCGGGGAAGTCAACTGTTGTCGACTACCTGCGCTCCGAGGGGCACGTGGCGATTGACGCGGACGAGGTATACCGACAGCTCACCGCGCTTGGTCAACCCCTGCTGGATGCCTTGGTGGACGCTTTTGGAGCGGCGGCCCTCAGCGCAGATGGTGAACTCGACCGGTCGTACCTCGCCTCGATCGTCTTCACTGATCCCGCGGCGCTTCGTCAGCTCAACGCCATCACGCACGGACCAATCGGCCTCGAGATACGACGTCAACTCGACGCCTCCACGGGGGACGTGGGTTTCGTCGCAATACCACTCTTTCGCGCCGAACACCGTGCGCAGTTGGCCCTCGACGAGATGTGGTCGGTGCAGGTGACCCCCGAGGTCGCGTTGGACCGACTCGTGGCCCAGCGGGCGATGACGCCCGATAGTGCACGGGCGCGAATAGCGGCTCAAGCGAGCAACGTCGAACGTGAGCAACTCGCCGACGAAGTGCTCTGGAACAACACCGATCGCGAATCATTGTTCGCCCGCGTGGACGAACTCTTGCGAGAGCGGGGCTTCGATGACCACTGAATTCCTCGTCGAGTCGCTATTTCGACCCTCGGGCGACCAACCCACGGCCATCGCCACACTGGTCCATGGTGTGAACGATGGGCTCCGCTACCAGACCCTCGAAGGAATCACCGGCAGCGGCAAGACCGCCACGATCGCCTGGCTCGTGGAGCAAGTCCAACGGCCGACGCTCATTCTCGAACCCAACAAATCCCTCGCCGCGCAGTTGGCGTCGGAGCTGAAGGAGATGCTCCCGTCGAATCGCGTCGAGTTTTTCGTCTCGTACTACGACTACTACCAACCCGAGGCTTATATTCCGCGCACCGACACCTTTATCGAGAAGGACAGCGCGGTCAACGAGGAGATCGACCGCTTACGCCACTCAGCAACGTCGTCGCTGCTCACGCACCGTGACACCATTGTGGTGGCGTCGGTCTCATGCATCTACGGACTGGGCTCGCCCCTGGAATACCGCGATCGCATGCTGCGACTCGAAGTCGGCGCGGTGCACGACCAACGGTACTTACTACGTCGCTTGGTGGAGATGCAATACAACCGCAACGACCTGGTCGTTGACCGGGGCGCCTTTCGTCTCAAGGGTGACACCCTAGAACTCCAGCCCGCGTACTCCAACGAAGCGGTGCGCGTCTCGTTCTTCGGCGACCAGATCGAGGAAATCTCCTTCTTCAATCCGGTCACTCAAGAACGCCGCGGCAAGGTTGACGACGTGACCCTCTTTGCGGCGTCGCACTACGCAACGAGTGCCGAGACCCTGCAGCGGGCGTGTCGCAGCATCGAGGAGGAACTCGGCCAGCAACTTCGCTCGTTCGACCAGGAGGGCAAGCTACTCGAGGCGCAACGCCTACGCTCGCGCACCGAGCACGACCTCGAGATGATTGAACAGACCGGAATGTGCGCCGGCATCGAGAACTACTCGGCGCACCTCGACGGACGCAAGCGCGGCGAGCGCCCGTTCACGTTGCTCGATTACTTCCCCGAGGACATGCTCGTCGTCATCGACGAGTCGCACGTGGCCGTTCCCCAGATCCGCGGTCAGTACGCCGGGGACCGCTCACGCAAGGAGACGTTGGTTGAACACGGATTTCGCCTACCCAGCGCACTGGACAACCGTCCGCTCAGTTTCGACGAGTTCATGGAGATCGTGCCGCAGATGATCTTCGTGTCCGCGACCCCGGGGCCCTTCGAAACCGAAGTGTCCGACCAGGTGGCCGAACAGGTCATTCGGCCCACGGGTCTGCTCGATCCAGTGATCTCGGTCGTGCCGACCAAAAACCAGATTGACGACTTGCGTGTGCGTCTGGACGCCGTCATCGAGCGGTCCGAACGGGTGCTGATTACGACGCTCACCAAGCGCATGGCCGAGGACCTCACCAATTTCCTCGTCAAGGCGGGCTACCGCGTGCAGTACCTGCACAGTGATATCGACACCATTCAGCGAATCGAGATCCTGCGGTCGTTGCGCCTAGGCGAATTCGACGTCCTGGTCGGCATCAACCTGTTGCGCGAGGGTCTCGATCTTCCCGAGGTGTCGTTGGTCGCCATCCTTGACGCTGACAAGGAAGGCTTCTTGCGGTCACGATCGGCCCTGATCCAGACGATCGGACGCGCCGCGCGCAACGCCAACGGTGAGGCCGTCCTCTACGCCGACCGGATGACCGATTCAATGCGCGACGCCATCTCGGTCACGCAGCGTCGTCGCCTCATGCAGACCAGGTACAACGAAGAAAACGGCATCACGCCCATGACCGTCACCAAGAACGTCGCCGATATCCTGGGGCGCCTTCGCTCGGAGAGCGCGCCCGCACCCACGAACAAGATCCACGGCATCTCCTCGCTCGAAATGGTCGCCTCCGACGACCTCAACATCGAGATTGCGCGGGTCGAGGACGCGATGCTCACGGCGGCCTCGGAGTTGCGTTTTGAAGAAGCCGCGGCACTGCGCGACTACCTGCACACCCTGCAGATCCAGGGCCTCGGCGAGGACCTTCGCCGGCTGGAACTCGACGCCTAGGGATTAGATTTTTACCATGGCGTCGACGATTCGCGTACAGGGCGCTCGCGTTCACAACCTCAAAAATCTCTCGGTCGAGATACCCCGAGACCAGTTAGTTGTCTTTACAGGACTGTCGGGATCAGGGAAATCATCCCTGGCTTTCGACACAATCTACGCCGAGGGTCAGCGACGCTACGTGGAGAGCCTCTCGGCGTACGCACGCCAGTTCCTCGGACAGATGGACAAACCAGACGTGGAGTTCATCGAAGGGCTCTCACCAGCAATTTCGATCGACCAGAAGACGGCGTCGCGCAATCCGCGTTCGACGGTGGGGACCATTACCGAGATCCACGACTACCTGCGCCTGCTCTTTGCGCGAATCGGCGTACCGCATTGTCACGTGTGCGGTCGACTGGTGACCCGACAGACATCCCAGCAGATCGTCGACCTCGTGCTGGAACAGGAGAACGCCGGACGGTTCTTGGTGTTGGCGACCGTGGTGCAGGGTCGCAAGGGGGAGTACTCCACACTGCTCAATGAACTCGCGGCACAAGGGTTTTCCCGGGTGCGAGTGGACGGCGTCGTGCACGAACTCAGTGAACGCGAGGACATCACCCTCGCGCGTTACGAACAGCACACCATCGACGTCGTCCTGGACCGTTTGACCGTCAAGAGCGCCAATCGCCAACGACTCACTGAGTCGGTCGAAGCGGCGCTCAAACTGACCAAGGGGCTGGTGTCGTTCCTCTTCGTCGATACCGACGAATTAGTCCAGTTCTCGGAAAAGATGGCCTGCACGAACTGCGGTATCAGCTTCAGCGAACTCGCACCGCGCGACTTCTCCTTTAACTCGCCCTACGGCGCGTGTCCGACGTGCACGGGACTCGGCACACGCTTCGAAGTCGATCCCAATCTGGTGGTGCCCGATCCGTCGCTCTCTCTGGCCCAGGGTGCGCTCGCCCCGTGGGGCGGCGCACGTTTCAAGTACTTCGAACGTCTCGTCGCCGGCATCGCGGAGCTCGGCGGTTTCGACGTGGATACCCCCTGGTCAAAATTGAAGGTCAGGGACCGCAAGCTGATCCTCCACGGCGTCGAGAAGAAGTCTGTACCGGTAAAATTCCGTAATCGCTACGGTCGCGTGCGCACCTACGAGACGACCTTCAACGGCATAGTGGAGTGGCTGGAGCGAAAGCGCAACGACGCCGACGGCGACTGGTCGCGCGAGCAAGCCGAGCAGTTCATGCGTGAGGTCGAATGCACCGCCTGTCACGGGCAGCGGCTCAAGCCCGAAGTGCTGGCGGTCAAGATCCATTCGCACAACATCGCTGATATCAACTCCATGACGATCGACGAAGCCATTGCGCTCTTTTCCACGCTCAAGCTCTCGGAGCGCGAAACCACCATCGGACGCCAGGTCATCAAGGAGATCGTGGCCCGTCTCACCTTTTTGATGGACGTGGGTCTGGACTACCTCACGCTGAGTCGGGCTTCGGCGACGCTCTCGGGTGGTGAGGCCCAACGTATCCGCCTGGCCAGCCAGATTGGCAGCTACCTGGTGGGGGTGCTCTACGTGCTCGACGAGCCCTCGATCGGACTGCACCAGCGTGACAACCGCCGCCTGATCGCAACGCTGGAACGCCTACGCGACCTCGGGAACTCGGTCATCGTGGTGGAACACGACGAGGAGACCATCCGCCTCGCAGACTTCATCGTCGATATCGGTCCGGGCGCGGGCGAATTCGGCGGTGAAGTAGTCCACGCCGGCACCTACAAGGAACTCTTGGAGAACACCGAGTCGATCACGGGACAGTACCTCTCGGGAGTGCGATCAATTGAGATCCCCGCGACTCGCCGCTCGGGCGACGGTAAATACCTGGTCATCAAGGGAGCCAGGGCCAATAACTTGCGCGACGTGACGGTCTCAATTCCCCTGGGGCAGTTCGTCGCGATCACCGGCGTCTCGGGTTCTGGCAAATCGACGCTCATCAACGGCATCTTGTTGGCGTCCCTGGAACACCAGATCAACCGCGCCAAGACCACCGCGGCGGAGCACGACACCATCACGGGGGTGAAGTACCTCGACAAGGTGGTGGCCGTTAACCAGCAGCCCATCGGGCGTACGCCACGTTCCAACCCCGCGACGTACTCCGGCGTCTTCGACAAAGTCCGCAAACTCTTCGCCGAGGTGTCCGAAGCCAAGGTCCGAGGGTACCAACAGGGTCGCTTCTCCTTCAACGTCAAGGGCGGACGCTGCGAAGCCTGCGCGGGTGACGGCACCATCAAGATTGAAATGCACTTCTTGCCCGACGTCTACGTCAACTGCGAAACCTGCGACGGCGCGCGTTACAACCGTGAGACCCTGGAGATCAAGTACCGCGGCAAGTCCATTGCTGACGTCCTCGACATGCCCATCTCTGAGGCGCTCGAGTTCTTCGACCGCCAACCATTGATCCTTCGCCATATCCAAGCGTTCGTGGACGTGGGACTCGGCTACGTCCGCCTCGGCCAGCCCGCACCGACGCTCTCGGGTGGCGAAGCCCAGCGCGTGAAACTCGCCACCGAGCTCGCTCGACGTCCGACCGGCCACACGCTCTACGTCCTCGACGAGCCCACCACCGGACTGCACTTCGACGACGTGAACCGTCTCTTACACGTTCTGCATCGTTTGGTCGACCAGGGCAATACGGTGCTGACCATCGAACACAATCTCGACGTGGTCAAGACCGCGGACTGGGTGATCGACCTGGGACCCGACGGAGGCCGGCGCGGCGGCGTCATCGTCGGGGAGGGGACACCTGAGGAGATCGCGACTCTGCCCACCGCCACCGGCCAGGTGCTGTACGAGGTGCTGACGCAACGCGGGAGACCCTAGTGTTCCCTAAGCCCTCGGGGATTCCCCGCCAGAGCGGGTGTTACTTGTTCAAGAACGCCCAGGACACCATCATCTACGTCGGCAAGGCCCGCTCACTGAACCAGCGCCTCTCGAGCTACTTCCAAAAGATCGACGCGCTGGGTCCCAAGACACAAGCACTGATGGACGAATCCTCCTCGGTGGAGTGGATCGTCACGCCCTCAGAGATCGACGCGTTGATCCTCGAGAATGAATTGATCAAGGAGAACCAACCGCGCTTCAACATGCGTCTGAAGGACGACAAAAGCTTTCCCTACGTGGCAATCGACGCACGAAGCGAATTCCCGGTTCCCTACATCACCCGGTCTAAACACCAGCGCGGGGTGCGCTACTTCGGCCCCTTCGTCGATGTGGGCGCCCTGCGCCACACGATGGACGAGTTGCTGCAGACCTTCCCGCTGCGCTCGTGCACCAAGCACAAGTACCAGTACCACCAACGCCTGGGACGTCCGTGCCTGCTCTACGACATTGGCAAGTGCTCGGGCCCTTGCGTCGGATTGGTCGACGCCGAAGGCTATGGCGAACTGGTGTCGTCGTGGGCGCGCTTCTTTGACGGTGACGTGCGAGAACTACGCACTCTCTTACAGGATCGGATGCGCGAGGCCGCCGAGCAACAGCACTACGAGGCCGCCGCCAAGGCCCGTGACGGTCTAGCGGCGCTCGAGCGAGCCGCGAGTGACCAGAGCATCGTCCTCGATGATCATTCGAACCTCGACGCCATCGCCATCGCCACCCAGGGCGGCCGCGCGGCCCTGGTGCGTTTTCGGGTGCGGCACGGTCGCATCATTGGCCGCACCGTCCACCTCATCGATCGTTCCATGGACGAGGACGACGCCGAGATATTTGAAGCGGTCTTGCCCGATCTCTACGACGATCCCTCGCTCGTCCCGCCAGTCATCGTCACCGGTCCCGACAGTGCCGCCTCGACGTTCGCGGGCAGTTTCTTGAGGGAACGACGGGGTCGCCCGGTGGACGTGGTCGCCCCGCAGCGCGGTCGACGTCGCCGGGTCCTAGAACTCGCGCTGCACGATGCCCACGCCGTCATCGACCGCGATTCCCTTCGCCGCCAGAGCGACCATAACGTCCGATCACGCGCCCTCCAAGAACTCGGAAGCGCACTCGGTCTGCAACAACCGCCCTTTCGCATCGAGTGCTTCGACATGAGCCATCTCCAGGGAACCAACTACGTGGGTTCGATGGTGGTTTTCGAAGACGCCCTAGCCAAGAAGGCCGATTACCGACACTTCAACGTCAAGGAAGTCTTCGGCAATGATGACGCTGGGGCGATGCAAGAAGTGGTTCGCCGCCGCCTCGGTTACTGGAACGAAGAGCAAGCCCAGAGCAAATTCCGTCGGGCCAATCTCATCATCATCGACGGCGGCCTGCCCCAATTGCACGCGGCCGAGAAGGGCGCCGCTTCGCTCGGACTCTCGGGCAAGGTGGAGTTCGTCGCCCTAGCCAAACGTGAGGAACTCTTGTATCGACCAGGCTCCAGTACGCCCATAGCGCTTGATCGTGGTTCAGAAAGTCTCTACCTCGTCCAGCGCATCCGTGACGAGGCACACCGCTTCGCGATTAGTTTTCACCGCTCCAAGCGAGCTAAATCGATGGTGGCCACACTGCTCGATGGAGTTGACGGACTCGGTCCCAAGCGTCGCGAGCGCCTGATGTTGCAGTTGGGATCTCTGGAGAACCTTCGGGCTGCGACCTTGGACGAACTCACGACGCTCGAATGGCTTCCCGACGTCGTCGCCCAGAACATCTACGATCGACTACGTGCACCAAGTGCGCCACGCCTAGCGAAGGGAACCAAGGATGACTGACGTCTTATTGGTGACTGGTATGTCCGGAGCGGGTCGGTCCACGGTCTCCACCGCCCTGGACGACCTCGGCTGGTTCGTCATTGACAACCTCCCGCTCGAACTCATCGTGCGAGTCGGCGAGTTGGCCTCGGCCGGTTCGAAGGACGCCGCTGGCGTCGCCTTTATCGTCGGACGTTCGGGACGGGCTCAGCCCGAGGCCCTCCTGACCGTCAAGGGCGAGCTCGAGGCCATGCACGAGAGTGCCAAGCTGCTCTTTCTCGACGCACCCGACGACGTCCTGATCCACCGCTACGAAGGAACCCGACGTCGCCACCCCTTCGAGGCTGCGACGCTCGCCGACTCCATCGCCCAGGAACGAATGATCCTGCAGAGCATTCGCGACAGCGCCGACATCATCATCGACACCGGCACCATCAATACCAATCAGTTACGATCGCGCATCTCGGAGATCTTTATGCCCTCCGACGTCGACGGGCTACGCGTGTCGATGGTGTCCTTCGGGTTCTCCAACGGTCTGCCGCGTGACGTAGACCTCGTCTTTGACTGCCGATTCCTACCCAATCCGCACTGGGTCGACGAGTTACGTCCCCTTACAGGACTCGACGAACCCGTGGCGCAGTACGTCTTGCAACAAGACGAGGCCCAACACTTCCTGCACGACGTGGTGTCGATGCTCGAGTGGCAAATCCCGGCTTTTGCCAAGGAGGGTAAGTCCTACCTCACGATCGCCATCGGGTGCACCGGTGGTCGGCATCGTTCCGTAGCGATCGCCGAGGAGATCCGCCGACGCCTGGGGCTGCGCAACTCTGTCTTTCACCGCGACATCACACGATGAAGCTCGTCGCCATCGGCGGCGGCCACGGCACGGCGGTGACGCTTCGAGCTCTGAGTAGGATCTCCGAGGACGTCACCGGCATCGTCTCGGTGGCCGACGACGGAGGATCCACTGGTCGACTGCGGGCCATGCTGAACGTCGCGGCGGTGGGCGATCTTCGCAAATGTCTCGGCGCCCTCGCCGATCCTCACAATCCGCTAGCCGCCGCCTTCGAACACCGATTTCACGCGGGCGAGCTCGAGGGCCACACGGTCGGCAATCTTTTCCTGGTCGGTCTGATCGACGCCACCGGCAATTTGGAGGAATCGATCGACGCCGCCGCCGGGGTTCTCGGCGTGCGCGGCACCATCCTGCCGGCGAGTAGAGACGGCGTCGTCCTGGTGGCGAGTCACGGTGAGGGCGTGACTCGCGGCCAAACCGCCGTTGCCAAGACGACGGGAATCCGTTTCATCAGCCTCGATCCGCCCTCGCCGCCAGCGCCGTTACGGGCGCTCGCGGCACTGTCGCAGGCCGACGTGATCGTCATCGGACCCGGATCACTCTTCACCAGTGTGTTGGCCGCCTGCGTCGTGCCCGACATCAATCGCGCCATTGCGGCGAGTCGCGCCAGAAAGATCTACGTGGCCAATCTTCGCCCCGAAGACTCCGAAACACTGGGTTTTGGCCTCCAAGACCACGTGGACGCCCTGCGCGCGCATGGCATAGAGCCCACCGACGTGATTGTCGACTCCGCGTCGCAGTTCGCCAATCAGCCCTGCCAGGTACGCGCGTTCGTCACCTCGGTGACCGGGCGAAATCCGCTGGTCCACGATGTGCCAAAATTGACGCAAGCAGTCATCGACGCCTGCGCAAAATAAACCCCCGAGAGCTTTTGAGGAGACGTCAGTGCCAACACGTGTAGCGATTAATGGATTTGGTCGGATTGGTCGGGGCTACTTGCGCGCCTCATTGGGCAACCCCGACGTGGTGGTAGTGGCCGTCAATGACTTGACGTCGCCCCAGACCAATGCCGACCTGCTCAAGTACGACTCCACCCAGGGCCGTCTGGGCCTGCCCGTCACAGTGAGCGGCGAGGGGATGACCGTGGGCGACCACCTGATCAAGGTGCTCGCCGAGCGGGACCCCGCCAACTTGCCCTGGGGCGAACTCGACATCGACGTGGTCATTGAATCAACCGGACGATTCACCACGCGCGACGCCGCCGCGGTTCACTTGACCGCCGGAGCGAAAAAAGTCATCATTTCCGCTCCCGCCGCCGACGTTGACGGTACTTTCGTCTACGGCGTCAATCACGAGTCCTACGACCCCGCCACCCAGCACGTGATCTCGAACGCGTCGTGCACGACCAACTGCTTCGTTCCCATGGTCAAGGTCCTCGACGACGCCTTTGGCGTCCAGAACGGCCTCATGACCACGATCCACGCCTACACCAACGACCAGAATCTCTTGGACTTAGCCCACAACGACATGCGTCGCGCTCGCGCGGCGGCGATCAACATCGTTCCCGCTTCCACCGGAGCGGCCCGAGCGACGAGTTTGGTCCTCGAGTCCATGAAGGGGCGTCTGGACGGAACGTCACTACGCGTGCCGGTTCCCGTCGGATCCATCACCGACTTCACCGCCATCGTGCGCTCCACGACCGTCGAGGAGATCAACGCTGCCTTCCGGGCCGCCGCGGATGGCCCACTTAAGGGCGTGCTCGTCTACACCGAGGACCCGATTGTGTCATCGGACATCGTGGGCACCCCGGCGTCGTGCACCTTCGACTCCAAGATGACCTTGGTGCAGCGCATCAGCGACGAGCAAAGCCTCGTGAAGATCTTCGGCTGGTACGACAACGAGTGGGGCTACTCCAATCGTCTCGTGGACCTGACTACGGTCGTCGGACGCTAGTTCGTGTCGGCCCCACTTCCCAGCTACGAACGCTGGGGGAGCCTCGCCGACAAGCGAGTACTCGTCCGCGTCGATTTCAACACGCCAGTCGCAGACGTTGACGGCCAACTCGAGGTCACTGACGACTTTCGCATCCGCGCCACGCTGCCCCTCTTAGAGGAGTTGCTGGCGAAGGGCGCGACGGTGGTGGCGTGCACCCACTTCGGACGCCCCGATGGCCACGTCGTCGAGAAGTACTCCGTGGCCCCGGTGCGCCGCCGTTTGGCGCAACTCTGTCCCGACGTGCAACTCCTAGAGAACCTGCGCTTCAATCCGGGCGAGGAAGCGAACGATCCGGAGTTCGGTGCGTCACTCGTAGAGGGCTTCGATTACTACATCAACGAAGCGTTCTCGGCCTCGCATCGCGCCCACGCCTCGATCATGATTCCGCCGATGCTGATCCCCAGCGCGGCGGGTCCTAACCTCCAACGAGAAGTGGCGACCCTGACGTCGATACTCGAGGACCCCGCGCGACCCTTCGTGGCCATCGTCGGCGGCGCCAAGGTGAAGGACAAGCTCGGCATCGTCAAGGTGCTCTCGCAGAAAGCCGATCAGGTCATCGTGGGCGGCGGTATGGCCTACACCTTCCAGGTCACCCAAGGTCGCACCATCGGCTCGTCACTCTTTGACGCCTCGTACCTCGAGGTGTGCGCCGAACTTCTGGCCAGCGGCAAGATTGTGATCCCCTCGGACGCGCGAGGACTTCGCGTCGGCGCGCCCTTCGGTAGCGGCGGCGACGACGTCGTGCTCGAATGGGGTGAAAACATCCCCGACGGGTACCAGGGCCTCGACATCGGACCGGCCTCGGTCGCCACGTTCTGTGAGATCATCGCGCGGGCCGCCACGATTCTTTGGAATGGTCCCATGGGTGTCTTCGAAGACGATCGGCTGAGCGCCGGCACCGAAGCGGTAGCGCGCGCCGTCGCGGCGTCGCCGGCCATCTCGGTTATCGGCGGAGGTGATTCGGTTTCGGCGATTCAAAAATACGGCCTCGAAGACCAGGTGGGCTTCGTATCGACCGGCGGGGGAGCGTCGCTCGAGTTCGTGGAGCTCGGCGACTTGCCGGGTCTCGAAGCATTGCGCGAGAGCAAGTGGAACCAGTCGTGACCCGACCACTCGTCGTCGGCAACTGGAAGATGAACCTCGACTACGTCGAGGCGGTGCACTTGACCCAACAGATCGGCGTGATCTTGAAGAACAAGCCGCTCGAGCACGTCGAACTGGTGGTGGTACCACCGTTCGTTGACCTCCGCAGTGTCACCTCGGTCGTGGAGTCCGAGCGCATTGCCGTGGGAGTGGGCGCACAACACGCCAGCCGTCACGAAGCCGGAGCGCACACCGGCGAAGTCTCGGTCTCGATGCTCCAGCGCCTCAACGTCGCCTGGGTGTTGGTGGGACATTCCGAACGCCGAGCGATGTACGCCATGACCGACGTTGTCGTGGCCCAGACGCTGCGCACCGTATTGGGTCAGGGTCTGAACGGTGTCCTTTGCGTGGGTGAAGAGCTCTCGATCCGCGAAGCCGGCCGTCAGGATGATTTCGTGACCGCACAACTTCACGATGCCCTCGAAGGGCTCGACGAGACGTCGCGCCCCCTCGTGACGATTGCGTACGAGCCCATCTGGGCCATTGGCTCGGGTCTCACGGCCACCACCGAGCAGGTACGCGAGATGACCGAGCACATTCGAACGGTGGCCTCGTCACTCTCGCTCGGTCAGGTGCGCGTTCTCTACGGCGGATCGGTGAACGCCGAGAACGCCGCGTCACTGATGACCGAGGGTCGGGTGGACGGTTTTTTGGTCGGGGGAGCGTCCTTGAAGGCCGAATCCTTCCTGACAATCAGCCAGGCGGCCAACGACTGCTACGATGGCAAGCGCTAATCGGAGGTCGTGATGTTTACGTGGGCATTCATAGTTATTGAGGGAGCTTCGGCGATCGCTTTGATCTTCTTGGTCCTGTTGCACTCCGGTCGCGGCGGCGGTATTTCGGACCTCATGGGTGGCTCAATGGGCGCAGTTGCCGCCGGTTCAACGGTCGTGGAGCGTAATCTCGACCGCATCACCATCGCGGTTGCTCTCATCTTCACGTTCGCCACGCTGACTCTCGACCTACGTCTGCAGTAGGTACCGTGGTCCCTCACGGGTCTGGTCGCCGGGTCGCCCTGGTGGTCATCATCTCTGGCCTCGTCGTCGTCGTGGCGACACTCCTGGCGTACCGCAGCCCCGCGCCCGCCAAGGGTCCCGCCAGCCCGGCGACGTCCACTCTGACCCTGGCGCTGCCCGGTCCCTTCAACGGGTGCAGCGTGCTGAGTCCCCAGGCGACCTCCACGACGTCGGCCGTGCTCGATCTAATCCGTCCGTCAGCTTTCCTCACCGGGCCTTCCAACGTCCTCTACGGCGAGGGGGGAGCGATCGTCTCGGCGGAATTGATCTCGCTGCACCCCGAAACGGTGGTCTACAGTGTCGCGCCGAAGATGACCTGGAGCAACGGCCGGGCCTTTCGCGTGGATGACCTCATCAACTGGTGGCATTCTGCGCGCAAGATTCAGAGCGTGAACGGCGACGGATATCGCGCCATCTCTTCCATGGTCGTGAATAAAACCTCGACGGCCGTCACCGCCACTTTCTCGACGAAGTTTGCCGACTGGAATCTCCTCTTTCGCGACGTGGAGGAGGCGGGGACCACGCGCTCGTGCGCAGTCAGTCAACTCACCCTGCAGCCCTCACTGGGTCCCTACCGGGTGCAGAGCGCGACGCCGAGTCGAATCGTGTTGCTCTCCAACTCCGAGTGGACCATCAACTACAACCGGTTCCACAAGGTCATCATCACGTCGGCAACACAGATTCCGAGCAACGGTCCGAAGTTCTTCGTGAAGTACGCCCCTGTCGCGACGCGCTCGCTGGTCACCAACCTGGTGGCACACCCTCGCTACCTCGGAGAATTCGGCGATTCGAGTGACATCGAGGAACTCACCTTCAGCCCGCACGGCGCGCTCACGACCAGTCGCCCCATTCGAACTGCGTTGTCGTGGTTGCTGGACCGTCGGACCATCCTCGACAGCCTGTTCGGCACCTTCACCTTCCGCCCCTCGATTCCCACGTCGGCTCTCTTTTCCCAGGGTCAAGCCGATTATCCGCTCCCCGGCACGATAGTGGTGCCCACCGCCGCCAACTCGACACTCGTCGATCCGACCCAGGATTGTCGAATCTGCGCGCAGGAGATGCTGCGTCACGCGGGCTATACCCACAGTTCACACGGGTGGCGAGACGTTTCTGGAGCAAAGCTCAGTGTCATCATCGCTCAAGGACCGACGGCACTCGATCGCCTCACCGCGCAGTTGGTGACACGACAGTGGACCGCGCTCGGCGTGCGAGTACGTGTGACGTCTGCAGTATCTGACGCTCTCGCGGCGTCGATGGCATCCTCAGGGGCCGCCGATGTGGCGATCTTCGACCGACCAACATCGACGACCGCGTGGATCAGTGCACGGTCCTGGGGCCAAACGCCCTACATCGACTCCTACCCGTCGGGCGTGCGATCGATTGCGACGAACAAGCTCTTCACCTTGGCCCAAGGCACTTTCAATCCGGCGACCGCCGCCTTGACGTGGCTCAAGATCGACCACCAGATCTTGACCAACTTTTGGGTTCGCCCTCTCTATACGGTGCCGTCCCTTACGGAGTGGTCAGAGCCCGTGGCCAACGTGGTGCGATCCTTGTCGCTGAGCGGTTTGGTCGACCAAGTGACGAATTGGGGAGTGGCGGTGCCAACCACCACGACCACCATTAAGCCCTCCACCTCGCCCGTCGGCTAGAATGCTTTACCCACGTCGAAGTGGCGAAATGGCAGACGCGTCAGCTTGAGGGGCTGGTGCCCTTCGGGGCGTGCGGGTTCAAGTCCCGCCTTCGACACTAAGTTGTACAAGATTTAGTCACGTGTTGTACAATATGACCATGGTGAAAATATCCGTCAGTAAGGCACGCGAAAAACTCTCCGAGGTCGTGGAGATGTCACAGACCGAACCGGTCGAGCTTGAGCACTATGGACGGCGTGCGGCGGTCCTGGTGAGTCCGAAGCAGTACGACGAAATGCTCGAAGCGCTCGAAGAGTCTCAAGATGTGGCCGCGAATGATGCCGCCCTCGCTGAAGCTGGAGAGAACATCCCTTGGGAGCAGGTAAAGATCGATCTCGGCTGGTCGTGAACACGTACCGAATTCAATTTCGGCCAGCGGCACTTCGGGAACTACGCACGATTGATCGTTCGATGCAACCACGAATTCAAGGGGCCATCGCACTTCTCGCTCAAGATCCGCGCCCTCCTGCCTCACGGCCGCTCCGGGGGCGTGAAGGTTACCGACTCAGGGTTGGCGACTATCGAATCATTTACAACATCAATAACGGAGTTCTGCTCATCGTGATGGTCACCATTGGCAATCGTCGTGACGTCTATCAGTGATCGAACCAGTCGGCGATTCGCCAGTCGCGGATTGTTGAGATCGGACCTTCGACACCATCAGAACTGACCGGCGGACGGACAATCATCGCTGCACAATCTGGGCTCGGCGAGGTCCAAAGTTACTGGTCAAGAATACTGGACAAGTGGTCGCGCATTGCCGATTCACACTCCGCTTGAAAGATCCCATTTGAGGAACGCAGTGGGCTACGTCATCGACGATCGACTGCGAAGTTCCGCTTAGGAATTTATGGCCAAGTGCCGAGGTTGAAGTTTGCGCGCGCTCTCAATGAACGACGGGATAAGGAGATCCTCCATCGTGTAAAGACCGGGTGAGAGAAACTCCATGCTTCGCACCGCGAAAAGAGCGCCCTCACCGAAAGCCTCAGGACTGACCGATTCGTGGCGCAATCGCACCGTCTGCGACGGAAAGCCGAAGACGACCTCGTGGGTCCCAATGATGCCGCCAGCCCTCAATGACTTGATGTCGCACTCGGTGACGCCCAGTGACCGAGCGATGATCTTGGCGGTGCTCGATACCCCCTTCTTCAGGCGAAAGTGCTCCTCCACGATCTCCACGTCAGCCTGGGGAGCGATCATCTGCAGTAGATTCGCGGCCAATATGAGGAGGTTTACCCCCAAAGTGATGTTGGGCGACCACAGAACTGCGGTCCGGGTACTCAGATCTCGCAACTTCTCCTGCTGCACACACGGGTAGTTAGAGATCGCCGTGACGAGATGGATCCCGCGTTCTGCGGCAGCATCACCGTAGTAATCGATTCCTTCGGCACTCGAGAAATCGATGATCGCGTCGACCGGATAGGAGTCCAGGAGAAGTTCGATGGGCATGGTCGCACTCGAGAAAATTCGGTTCTTGCCGCTGTTGTTGCGCTCGATTTGATCAGCCAGTGACCCACGTGCGGCGTGGTTCGTTTTGCGCACTACCCACTCGAGAGACGAGCCGTCCTCATTCATTATCGATCGCGCCACGGATCGTCCGGTCTTGCCAAATCCAAAAAGTCCAATTCTCATGGGCGATCCTCCTACCTGATCACTTGGTGCTCGAGGTACAACCGCAGACTAAGCACATTGGTTAAGAAGTGATGACAGTTATGTATAGATTGCCTAAGGTTCGTCTGTGTAGAACCATAGAAACTCGATTTACGTGACGCGATAGTGATGCTCATCAGTACGTATGGAAACAATCGATGAGTCGAGGTCACTACATCGCCGCGAGCGATGCCTCACGTATTTGCAATCATTGTGTATGAAACCTTCTTTTTTCGTCAACCGTCCCATTCGACTCCTTTCCGGTGGGACAACGAAATTACGGACAACCCGGGCCAATCGCGAGATCGGACCCCTAGTCGCTACCATTAGCCACGAGGTAATACGTGACCAACATCCTTTTTACGGCCTTCAGTAATCGCACCGACGCGCTCGAACTCGCGAACGAAGCGGTACTGAGCCTGGGCGAACTGGGCATCGAGTCGGCGACGTTCTTGCTCGACCTTGACGAGGGTCGCGCGGTGGCGCCAGATTCCCTGGTCATCAGCCTTGGTGGCGACGGAACGTTCCTGCGGTCCGCTCGACTGGCCCACGCGCACGATGCACGAGTACTCCCGGTCAATCTCGGGCGAGTAGGTTTCTTGCTCGACGTCCCCTCCGACCAGATCGTCGCGTCGGTGATGGGCGCGCTTCACAACCCGAGGGTGTTACCGCGTCTGGCCCTCGCGATCTCCATTGAGGGTCAGTCGACCAGCGATTTCGCCCTCAATGAAGTCGTCCTCGAGAGGGCGCGTGTTGGCCACATGGTCAGGGTGCGCACGTTCGTCGGTGACGACGAATACCTCACGTACTCCGCCGATGGTGTGCTGGTAGCAACTCCGACGGGCAGCACCGGATACAACTTCTCGGCCGGTGGGCCGGTGGTCGACGCGGACCTCTCGGTCGTGGTGATCACACCCATTGCCCCTCACTTCACCATCGACCGTTCCATCGTCGTCGATTCGTCCA
>PMTL01000216.1 GCA_003168075.1 Acidimicrobiaceae bacterium | reverse complement strand
CTCCGCGGCCATCAACGCAAATCACTCTGCTTTATTGGACCCGAGGCGAAGCGCGCGGCCACTTTTCCCAAGAAGGCGAGGTCCTTCTCCTGCTCGGCCACTTGGCGACGCAGTCGAATGAGTTCAGCGCGCTCGGCGGGACTCAAGGGCTCGTCACTGGTCCCCGCCACCGCGTCGAGGCGACGGCGTTCGTCGCGCACCCACTTGCTCAATGAGTTCTCGAGAACCGAGAGTTCGTTCGCCACCTCGCGCACCGATCTCCCGATGTCGATGACGCGGTGCGCCGCCTCAATTCGAAATTCCAACGTGAACTTTCTTCTGGTGGCTCCTATGGAGACATCCTTTCACCGACTCTTCAGTCGGCTTATCGGGTGTCCACTATTTCTGGGGAACCTCATGGTTGGTCAATTCATTGGGGTCACAATCCGCCGACGCTCGGTGACGACGGCACGCAACCGTCGGTGTGGTTATAGGCGTTGCAAAAGCAATGCCGTTGCAACCTTATGTAAGGATTTCGCTACGGACACCTGTTTCGAGTTCTTTTTAACCCGAATTCGATGTCATCATCTTCGAAAGGCAAGGCGCATTGCTTACGGAGCAACGACCTCATGCGGCTCGTGGTGGCGCGCTGCTATCACTGCGATTGCGGCAATCGCAACAATCAGACCAAGTATCTGCACTGCGCCGAGGGGTTGATTGAGGATCAAGAAGGCTGCAACAGCTGCGACGAGTGGATTGAGGCAAGCGAACGCCGACGAGACAGACGCGTCGACATAGCGGTGCGCCCAGTTCATGACCAAGTGCGCGCCGCCGGGCACAATCGCCATGAGAATAATCCAAATCCAATCCCCGGTACGTACCCGAGTCAGTGACTGGCCTGACAGCAGCACGACTGGTGTCATAACAATCGAGGCCATGATCGTCACGCCGGTTGTGTATTCCATGGCATTGTGAGATGCACGCGCGTGTTTCGAAACCAGCCAATACGCCGACCAACACAAAAGGGCGACGACTGCCATAAGATCACCGCTCAAGGAATGTGGCGTAGTGGCTCCCTGTCCAAGTACCGCGATAGAGACCCCTGTGATGGCAAGAATTATCCACAATACGTCCCAGCGTCCCGTCCTTTCGCCGAATAGGCGTCGCGCCGCAAGAAGAACTAGCGCTGGTTGGAATGCACCGATCACGGTTACATTCGCAACGCTCGTGACCTTCACGGCACTAAAGAACATGGCCATGTTTCCGGCCAAGAATATTCCGCCGAGCCAGGACGCTCGGATGTTGGTCCACGTCAGCCGGCGACCGGTTGCGTAGACGATTGCGGTCAGAATGAACGCGGCGATCCAGAGGCGATAAAAAGTCAGGACGAAACCCTGCGCAAAGGCCAGTACGGCAAAAATTCCTCCAAAGCCCCACATGATTGACGCAAGAGCTGAAGCGGCAAGTCCGGCCGGCTGGCGCCGAATGCCTGAGATTTGATTGAAGTAAGAAGATCGGTTCATCTCATCGGACATAGGACGAACTGCCTCAGGGGACCGAACCATTCATTCAAAATGGAACACTCTGCAATTGAAGTAGGAACAGGACGGTCATCATGAAGAAGGCCCTTCTTGAAAATCATATTGACACGATTGGAAATGTAATCGCAATTCGAACCTATTCGACTTTGCGTTCACTAATCGCGGGGTAAAGTTCAACGTTGATTTCAAGGTTAGGGTCATCCTCTAAGCCTTAAGGTTGACCAGTCGAGGGCGGAACGGTTCCAGATCTATGGCGTGCAAAGGTGCGCTAAGCGCGACTGTCGCTCGACGGATCAATTGGTGGTGTCTTCTCAGTCCTCGTGCGAACGTTCGGTTGCTTGTCGCGAATCGAATTGATGATACGCCGAACTCATCGTTGATGACGGAAGGCATGTTTACGCGCGAACTTCACTGACGCAGACGTAAAGATTGTCGGGATCCTGAAAGTAAACGTAACGCCACGACGCACCGTCGCCGAGGTCAATGTTTGCGGGCTCATCAAGCGTGCGAATTCCCAGATGAGTGAGATGTTCGATTGCGCTCTCGAGAGATCGAGCTCCAATCGCAAACTCAAAAGTTCCGAAGTGTCCCCAGTCGCCACGCATATCGGGTGACGGAGGGAAGTGTTGCACTGGTTCGAGTCCTCCACCATATGGCGAGGTCAAGAGCATCATTTGCTGACGCGGGGGAGTTCTCGGCGCAAACCACGGATGCATCGGTTCGAAAAATCCTTCCGATTCGAAGAGTTTTCCCGTGAAGCCGAGCGATTGGTAGAAAGTCTGAGTTCTCTGAAGGTCCGTGCAACCAAAGGCGACGTGGTTCACGCCTTGGGGGCCATCGCTGACGGGCCAACCATTTTCGAGGGTGGACCACTCGATGAGTTCGATCTTTGCGTCATCAGGGTCGACGACGTAGGAAAGGCCACAATGCGTTTCATATGGGGGGAGATCCGCCTCATTGGGTTCCATAATGCCAGTGTGACCCCGGGCTACCAAGTCGTGATAGAAGGCCGCTTGACCGTGGACGTGAATACAGACCTCACAAATGCCAAGCTCACCCCACGCGAAGCCAGCGGGCTGAGGTGCTTGAACTCGGTTCGTAATTTGGACCAGTTTGATTGACGCGCGCCCCAGCACGGTGGGGTTGGCGCTGCGGACCATTACGACCCGTGCTTCTGTCGCATCGTGGCCCGTGACGACGGAAAGTCCTGGTAGGGGACCTTGGTAATCAAACGCGACATCTTCAAAACCCAACCCGGCGAAGAAAGCCAGTGACGTTTCCATGTCCGAGACGCCCAGGCCAATATGGTCGAGGCCGGTCATTGTGCCGTACCGACGTCGTACTTGCACCACGGGCGCCTTCCTCTCGATGTATCGCTATACGAACAATTAACCGCTATGCGTATACTAATGAAACTGAGGTGGGCGAGCAAGGTGGTTAGCCCCATTGGAAGAGGTATCCATAGTTCGTTTCGATGGTCATTTGTATCGTCGTGGAGGGCTAGTTTTGAACGACCGTATCTGTGCCACCGAGGTGACGAATCCCCGTGCCTCCATTGACCTAGCCCCCGAGGTTTTCGCCCCATGACCCAGCCCCAACCCGACGAAGAAGTTTCGGCGGACAACCCGAAGGATCACGAGAAGGCCAATGGTCGCTCGCGCGACTTCGTGCAGTCGCTAGAGCGTGGCCTCGAAATTATGCGGGTGTTCAACGCCGAACGTCCTTCCATGACCGTCTCCGAAGTTGCTCAATTGGTTGGTCTGACAAGGGCCACGGTGCGACGCTTTCTACTGACGTTGTCCGAGCTCGGCTACGTCCGAGAAAAATTCAACCGCTTCGAACTCACCCCTCAGGTTCTCGAACTCGGATACGCCTATCTTTCGTCACTGTCGTTTCCCGATGTGGCGTTGCCGAAATTGGAGGAACTCGTCGCGTTGACCGGTGAGTCCAGCGAGGCGGCGATATTGGATCGCGGTGACGTCGTATACGTGGCACGCGTTGCCGGACCCTCGTTAATGACCATCTCGGTCAACATTGGCGCTCGACGCCCGGCTTACGCCACGTCCCTGGGGCGGGCCATGCTGGCGCATCTCTCGGAGACCGAGTTGCGCTCGTACCTCGATCACTACGAGTTGAAACCAATGCGCGCAGGAATTGTCACCGACGAGTCGGCCTTCTTGTTGCAACTAGAAAAGGTGCGAGAACACGGATTCGCCTTTGTGAACCAGGAACTCGAAGAAGGCCTCATCGCCTTGGCCGTTCCGGTGAAAGACGCTCAGGGGGCCGTCATCGGTGCGATCAACCTCTCGACACACATCGGGCGCAAGTCCATTGAGGATTTCACTGCATTTGCACCACTCCTCATGTCGACGGCGGCCGACATTGAGACTGGTCTTCGTCATTCTGCGGTGACGATTCGTTAGATGGACTCCACTGAAAGGCGCGACGTGAACGAAGAACAGACGGGTCATATCGCGGTGATCGGTGCCGGCAGTATCGGCGTGGGCTGGGCGACAGTGTTTTCGCGATCAGGACAACGCGTCGTCGTCTATGACGTCGACGCTGGGCGACTCGACGATGCGCGCCGCGAGTTCGAACGAGTCGTATCCCGGCTTCATGCGGCCGAACTCCTTGAGAACGTTNNCGCTTCATCCAAGAATGCATCCCCGAGTCCCTGGAGCTCAAGAAACAACTCTTTGCAACATTGGAATCCTTGGCCCCGTCGGACGCCGTTTTCGCGAGCTCCTCGTCGGCGATCACGTGCTCGTCGTTCGCGGCCGTACTCGAGAGCCGTTCGCGGTGCATCGTCGCGCATCCCGCAAATCCTCCCTATCTGCTTCCCGTGGTGGAACTCGTCCCCGCTCCGTTCACCTCACCGCAGACGCTGGCCGCGACGCGGACACTGATGGCCGGTGCGGGGCTCACCGTCATCGCAGTGAAGAAGGAAATAGAAGGATTCGTCTACAACCGGCTACAAGGGGCGCTTCTTCGCGAGGCCTACTGTCTCGTTCGCGATGGCGTAGCGGAACCCGAAGATATCGACCGAATCGTGCGCGACGGGTTGGGGCGACGTTGGTCGGTGATCGGGCCATTTGAAACAGCGGATCTCAATACTCGTGGAGGTATTGAGTCGCACGCGGCAAAACTCGGACCGGCGTACGCCCGC
>PMTL01000004.1 GCA_003168075.1 Acidimicrobiaceae bacterium | reverse complement strand
CCCAGAAATACTGAAACATCACAACGGTGGGCCGTGCAGGACTTGAACCTGCGACCCCTTGCGTGTCATGCAAGTGCGCTACCAGACTGCGCCAACGGCCCCTCAGGGTGACAACCCTACCATTCCGAGAAGTTCGAACTCGCCGGCCAACTACAGCGACTACGGCGATTCGAACGATGCGACAAAGTCCACGGGATCAGAAATGAGATCGAGTGAGGCCTGTCCGGCGTTGTTATGGACGACCTGTTCCAGGAACACTTCGACCGCGGCCCGTGCGTCGCTTAGCGCGTCGTGCCCTCCTGGCGTAACACCGTAATGACGACATAGATACTCTTGACCTCGTCGAGGTCTGAACTCTCGACTGGGATCGATCGCCAGGTCGTGATCGACCACGTCGATGATCCGCAAGAGCGAGATGTCAAAGTACTCGTCGTTGAGCTCCATGCCCAGCACCGAGATGCAACTGCGACGGAGCATCTCTAAATCGAAGCGAACCAGGTTCGAGCCCACGACGTACGCCCCGAGTGCGTGGTAATCACGCAGTATCTGAACTGCCCGAGTCAGACCTTTTTCGACATTGAAGACGAACGCGCTCCCCCGTTTGGCTTCAATGTCCTCCACCGAGAGTCCGTGCACTCTTTTAGCCCCGGCCGAGATTGGACGATCGGGTATGACGAAGAACTGTTCAGACCAGACCGGAACTCCGAAACGATAGGCGCAGAAACCGTAGGAGATAGCACGCTCACTCGAGACACTGAGCCCAGTCGTCTCGGTGTCGAATCCCAAGATGAGCTCTGGAACTCGCTGATATCTCTTTGCCACGAGTCCATCCTTGCATTTTCCTGTCACACGTCGATCGCCTTCGTCTTCGGAATGCGAGACGCCTCGCGCAGCATCGACGAACCCGGATTCGCTGATCGGGACATTTGACGGGCGATTCCTAGTGCGCAAGAGTGTCCCATGAACAAGTCAGTCATCCTCGTAACTGGCGCGTCCGCGGGCATCGGACGCGAATGTGCCTCTCACCTCGCGAGCACCGGATGGACCGTCATCGGCGCGAGTCGTCGAGGTACTTCGAGCGACTCATGGCGCGGCGTTCCAATGGACGTCGATCGGGACGACTCGGTCGAACGAGCCTTCGATAACGTCGACACTGAGTACGGACAGCTCAACGCCGTGCTCGCCTGCGCTGGATGGGGACTGGCCGGCGCAGCCGAGCGCACGACAGTGGAGGACGCCAAGGCTCAATTCGAAACCAACTTCTGGGGCGCGGTGCGCGTAGTGAACGCGACGTTGCCACGACTTCGCGAGCGAGGCGGCGGTCACGTGGTGTTGATGAGTTCCATCGGCGGGATACTCGGCATCCCTTTCCAAGCGTTCTACAGTGCGAGCAAATTCGCCCTCGAGGGCTACGCCGAATCGCTCGCTTACGAAGTCGCACCTTTCAACATCCACGTCACGCTCGTCGAACCGGGCAACTTCAAGACCGATTTCACGGCCGCGCGACGAAAGGTGGAGGTCTCGGACGACGACCCCTACCGAGCGGCGTGTGAGAAGGCGATCACCGCGATGGAACGCGACGAGGCGAATGGCGCTGATCCCGCCGACGTCGCGCGGGCGGTCGAAAAGATCTTGCGTAGCAAGAACCCACCGCGTCGCGTTTCGGTCGGCAAGTTTGACGAGCGAATGGGCATCATGGGTAAACGACTCCTCCCCTATCGGCTCTTCGAAAGGGCCGCGAAGAGCAGCCTTGGCGTCTAACTAGTCAACGTCAGTAAATCGGCGTCGCGCAACGGCTCCCCACCACATATGGTGAGGAAATGGAACTACGAACCCTCGGCCGTACCGGCCTCAATGTAAGCCCCCTCTGTCTCGGCGCCATGATGTTTGGTGGCTGGGGCAACACCGACCACGATGAGTCGATCAAGATCATCCACAAGGCGCTCGACGCCGGTATCAATTTCATTGACACCGCCGACGTGTACTCCCAGGGCGAGTCCGAAGAGATCGTCGGCAAAGCCTTGTCGTCGATTGACCGCTCCCGCGTGGTCGTCGCGACCAAGGTCCACGGACAGATGGGCGACGACCCACTCTCCCAGGGCAACTCACGGCGCTGGATCATGGCCGAGGTCGAACACAGTTTGAAGCGCCTCAAGACCGACTACATCGACCTCTACCAAATTCACCGTCCCGACGAGTCCACCGACATCGAAGAGACCCTCGGCGCACTCAGCGACCTGGTCCACCAAGGCAAGATCCGTTACTTCGGTTCATCGACGTTCCCGGCCGAGCAGATCGTGGCGGCCCAGTGGGCCGCCGAGCGACGCGGGTACGAGCACTTCCGAACCGAACAGCCGCCCTATTCAATCCTCGTGCGCGGCATCGAGCGCGACGTACTGCCGACCGCCCAATCCTTCGGGATGGGTGTGATTCCCTGGAGCCCGCTCGCCGGTGGTTGGCTCGCTGGCAAGTACGGGGAAGGCAAGAAGAACTCGAGCCGACGCGCGGCGCGCCTTCCCGACCGCTATGACCTCGACTCACCGGGGAACCAGCGGAAGCTCGAGGCGGTCAACCAACTGACGACCCTCGCCGATGAGGCCGGCATCTCGTTGATCGAACTGGCGCTCGCCTTCGTCCTAGAAAACCCGGCCGTGACCTCGCCGATTATCGGACCGCGGACCATGAAGCACCTGGAGTCCCAGCTCGGCGCGACCGAAGTCCGCCTGGAGAGCGGGGTGCTCGACCGCATTGACGAGATCAACCCTCCGGGCACCAACGTGAACCCGATTGATGGAGGCTGGGAGCCGTCGGTTCTCACGAACATGCGACGTCGTCGACGTCACCACGAGTAGCCCCGCGAAACTTCGAATTAGCCCGTCACCACGGCCTTATTGTTCTTATTAAAATGCTGGTCTCTCGGTACTTCTGACGTTAGGTTCGTACGTTGGCCCAGTAAACTCCCAAAAGTGCAGCTCGCCAAGCTCCCCCTCCTTAGTAGTTTCGTCGCGGCCTCGGTTATGGTCGGTTCCCTGGTCATGGGGCCGTTTTCCCTGTCGGCTGGCGCGGCGCAGCGCAACGGGACCCTCACCAGTCGACCGGGCACGATGACCGACACGCGCTACGCCCACGTCGCCTTCTCGATCCGACTCGAGGATCAACTGCTCGCCACCCTTCGCTACCTTCCGGTCAAGTTCGTTCCGGCGTCGGTCACCATCAAGAAGACCGTCCCGACGACAACTACGACCACGTCGACGGTTCCTTCAACTTCGACGACCACGCCGTCGTCGACGACTACGTCGGTGCCGGTCACCACGACGACGAAACCGAAACCCAAGCCCAAGCCCAAGCCCAAGAAGAATCCGAGTCGAACGGCGCTGCGAAAAGGCTCCTTCGTCTGGCGCTACCCCAAAATCGTCGGTCCGATCCGTTCGTTGTGGTCGGTGGGCACGGACAACGTCGTGCTGCAGGGTGCGTTGATGAACTTTCAAGCGGTTCACGGACTTTCCTGGAATACCGGCATGACCGCTCAGACCTGGCAGCTCATCCTCCAGGCGGCCGCGAAGAATCGGTACGACCCGAGCAGTTACAACTACGTGGTCGTGAGCCAGGGCATTCCCCAGATGCTCAAGCTCTACGTGAACGGACACCACGTGTACAACTCGTTCGTCAACACCGGCGTGAGCAGTGCGCCCACCACGAACGGCACCTATCCGGTGTACGTGCGTTACACCGTCACGACGATGTCGGGCACCAACCCCAACGGTACGCACTACAGCGACCCAGGCATCCCGTGGGTGTCGTACTTCCACGGCGGCGACGCGCTGCACGGCTTCCTGCGCTCACAGTACGGGTACCCCCAGAGCCTTGGATGTGTCGAGATGCCCTTCGCGAACGCCCAGCACGTGTGGCCCTACACCCCGATCGGCACTCTCGTCAGCGTCATCTAATCAGCGATTTGCCTTGAACTGGTACCTGACGCACCGGCACCACGAAGAGTTGGTGCGTCATCTTCGGACGGATGCTCAACGACGAACCGTCCACGTCGAGCTCGATCGAGCTATCCGGATTCTTGGCGCGTGTTGAAGCGGTGGCACCGGGCACGAACCGACCGAGTTGAAATCAATTGTCTTCAGTGGAAAACCTCTCACCATATGCCAACATGTCAGCGAGGCCCCCGCGTACGCAGACGCCTAGACTTACCTTCGATTTGAAATTGGTCACTACAGTTCAGTGCAGCTGTCTTGCAACACAAGCCACTTGTGCAATTTTCTTCATTGAACTTCCACCATTAAGGGCTTATTCGTGATACCAACCTTCGTTATTTTTCTTCGCGAGGGAATTGAAGCGTCCATGATTGTGGCAATACTTCTCGCCTACTTACAACGGACTGGTCAGCGTCGGCATTTTCGCGATGTCTTCAGTGGTGTTGCGGCCGCACTCGTATTGACTGTTGGCGGGGGTGTCGCCGCCTTCTTCCTCATCAGACAATATGAAGGCTCAAATGTTCAGACCTATTTCGAAACCGCAACCTACCTTCTGGCGGCGGTGATTCTCACGTATATGACTTTCTGGATGCAATTGCACGCAAAGGTCTTGGCCCAGGAGCTAGAGCGTCGAAGCGATCGTGCACTGTCGAAAGGGAGGCGATGGGGATTAGGACTGCTCGCCTTCCAGGCCGTGGGACGCGAAGGCTTAGAGACGATGGTTTTCACGTTGGCGATAATCTTTGCCAGCGACCGACAAGCGGCATCGCCCATACACGGAAAACTCCTCTTGCTAGGGGCGGCCCTCGGATTAGCGCTAGCGCTGAGCGTGGCATTCGCCATATTCAAACTGGGTGTGAAGCTCAACCTGCGGAGATTCTTTCGAGTGCTCGGGATAGCCTTGATGGTCTTCGCCGCGGGTCTACTGGCCGATGCTGTTGAAAACATGCAGCAATTGCATTGGTTGGGATTTGGTAGCCATGTGCTTTGGAATACCTCCGGCACGATTTCGGAGGCGTCGAGTTTTGGCGATGTCCTTCATTCGCTGCTCGGCTATGCAGATCGTCCGACCGAGCTACAGGCATTCGTATGGCTCATCTATGTGGTGGTCAGCACGATTCTCTTCATTCGCGTGGGCAAAAGCGGTGGTCGTCTCGGACGAAGGGGTGAGAGTTCTCACGTGGCGGGAAGTCAGTCGGACGGGCGTCTGGCGTCTACTCCTAATGGCGAGACCTGACTCGCAATTCCTCGTCACGCAGCGATGCGGTCGAGTTCAACCAAATCTTCGTCGGACAGCGTTAACGATACGCCCGCAATGTTGTCGCGGGGAGAGAAACACGCTCACCCAGTTCGATCTCCAGACATGACCGATCTCGTGTTTATAGTTTTAGCGTGAATAACGTTGAAGGGTCTTCTCAGCGAACTCTCTACGTGGATGGACTCGTGAACGCTCGTGACTTGGGCGGCCTTCGACGGCTCGATGGCACAACTACGCCACGAGCTGTCTTCTATCGTTCTGAGAACGTTGACGGAATAACGCTGGCCGGCTGGGAGCAGATCTATCGAGCTGGAATCAGAACGATCGTCGATCTTCGCGATCCTAATGAGCGCGCAAGCGATCGAAACGAACGGCCGAGTTGGATTCACACCGTGACGGTTGAACTCAACGGGTTCGACGACGAGTTTTGGCGTGACTATCTACCCAACGGTCTTGCGAGGACGGCCCTCTATTTCCTTCCACATCTCGAAGCCATGCCGAATCGAGCGGTTTCCGCACTTTCGGCGATTGTCTCAGCACCTCCGGGCGGGGTTCTCTTTCACTGCGTGCGAGGTAGGGATCGAACGGGAATGATCTCGCTGCTTCTGTTGTTAGCAGTGAACACCGATCCGGAGGAGATTGTGGATGACTACCTCGAAACGGTCCGTCGCGGCGACTTGCGTGCGGCTTGGTCCTACGAGAACAACGAGGAGGCGGCCATCGAAGCCTTCTGCCAGTCGTTAGGAACCAGCACCGAGAACGCCTTTCGGGCAGCGCTAGAGGCTATTGATCTACGTCGAGTGCTGTCTGAAGCCGATGTCGGTCCGGTCGTTCAAGAGGCCCTTATGAGTTGGCGCGGAAGCGTCCAGCCCCACTACTGAAGCGATTCGAAGCCTTCCCCAAAGTCCGCCCGAACGAACCGGAGAAACCAGCAGTCAAATGTGCCGTCACCTTCGATGGCTCGGTGTGGACCGTAGGATCGCCGCCGCTAGACCGCTCTTTCGAATTGACCCAGTGCTGCGGCTAACGCAAGATATTGATTACCTGGATGTGTAGTGCAAAATGCACGAAGTGTGATCGGGATTCGTAATCTTGAATACGTGCGTTCCCTTTGGCGAACCGAAAGCAATCGTTACCTTGGCGACGAGCTCGTTGCCATAGTCGTGAATGACGACGAACTTCGTTCCCCCTTCGTTACTGATAATTGACGGCTTGCCGTGAAAGCCATAACCAAAGATATTTATATATTCGGTAAAACCCCCTCTGCCGAAACCATGGTCATGACCACAGTGAAGGCCCCGCGGAAGAGTCGGCGGCGGGTAGCCTGACGCGCCACTCGGCACAATGCCAACACCAATCGTGGTCGCGAACACCAGGGCCAAGACACCTGGAATAGCGAGAATCCTTCGACCAGTCACTTAGGCCTCCCTCGTCATTGGCACATATTGGCCAATAGGAACTTGCTTGAACGGTACCACGCGCTGAGCGGGCCCATCTGGCAACGTAAATTTTACGGGACGGCGACGAGTGAATACGTCAAGGTTGTGGGTTGAAGTAGTGAAAATGAGCCCGTGAGCCCCGAAACAGCCCATCCGACGCCGTGGACCGAGACTGACACCGTCGCTGGATTGAGCGTCAGCCTGGGGCACCAGACGCAGAACGAACTTACCCCTAACAACCGAGAGTGGCGGGGACAGTCGGTGGCATCACGGCCAACTCGAACCGCCCTGCAGAACTCATTTACGACAACGTGATGATTCACGGCAACGTGGTCCACAACTGGCGTCCATATGGCGTAACGAACATGTTGTACTTCGTTCGTTCGCTCTAGTGGGCCGTTCAGCAGTTGATCCTCAGTGATTTGACGAAGGTGTGCCTCTCGTTTTCGAGCTACCAAGACAACGTCACGACGGAACTCCTCGGGTACTGCTTATCCGTGTCGACCTCCTTCCAGCGAGCCATCTCGGACAATGCAAGGAGTCGACCAATTCGGGGTCAGACCCAACACGATCACTGAAAGCATCAAAACAAAGTGTTTTCAGTCACGGTGTTCGCTATCAAGTTCTAACCATGTATCGCGTAGGTTATCGAAGGAGCCCGACGAACCACGTACGTTCCTGCGGGTGAGATTGCCAATGATTCACTTGACCCCGGAGACGTTAGTGAGTTATCTGTCTCGAGAAGGTCACGTGGAGTGGTTTCGCTAGATAGGAACTGAGTATGGAATTGGATAAGGATGCGACGTTTTTGGTCACCGGGGCCGGAGGGTTCATTGGTGGCCATCTGGTGGCCAAACTGATTGGCGAGGGCCACTCTTCGGTACGCGGCGTTGATGTCAAGCCTTTGGAAGAGTGGTATCAACTTCCAGCGGGTGTCGAGGCTATTCAGGGCGACATGCGCCTCCTCGGGGATGCTCACAAGGCTGTCGAGGGGGCCCACTACGTGGTCAACCTAGCTGCGGACATGGGAGGCATGGAATTCATCGAGAACAACAAGGCCCTCTGCATGCTTACGGTATTGATCAATACTCACCTCTTAGAGGCGGCTCGAGACGCAGGGGTCGAACGCTACTTCTACTCTTCGTCAGCCTGCGTGTACGCAGCCGAGCACCAGACCGATACCAATGTGACCGCTCTAAAGGAATCCGATGCGTACCCAGCCATGCCCGAGGATGGCTACGGCTGGGAGAAGTTATTCTCTGAGCGAATGTGCCGTCATTTTCGCGAAGATTTCGGCCTGGAAACCCGAATCGCCCGATACCACAATATCTATGGGCCTATTGGCTCGTGGCACGGCGGTCGAGAAAAGGCGCCGGCAGCCATCTGCCGCAAGGTGGCCGAAGCCAAACTGTCCGGAAAGAAGGAAATCGAGATCTGGGGTGACGGCCACCAAACTCGAAGTTTCACCTACATCGACGACTGTCTCACCGGCACCATGCGACTACTCACTGGTGACTATTACGATCCGCTTAACGTGGGATCAAGTGAACTGGTCAGCGTCAACCAACTGGTCGACATCGTTGAGGATATCGCCGGGGTGTCCCTCACCCGGCGCTACGACCTCGATGCCCCTTTGGGGGTCCGCGGACGCAACAGCGACAACACCCTCATCGAACAGGTCTTTGACTGGCAGCCCACCACCCGCCTGCGAGACGGCCTCGAAGTGACCTACCGCTGGGTCAGCGACCAGGTGACCGCCCAGTAGTTCGCCATCCACATGATTGCCCTCTGTCAAATAGGTCAAACGAGTTCCAAAGGGTGGTCGACGCGAGAGGCGTTGCAGACCTGGCTCAAGTGCCAGGTCTGCAACGACCTGAAGCGACAACTCATCGTTGACGCTCGGAACTAATGGGTCTGGGAGGACACGAAAGGCTTAGCAGACAACGATTATGAACGACGACTCCTCGGCGAATTGCAGACCAACGAGACTCGGGACGTAAACAATTTTTCCACAATGAATTAGCCGTCGCGATAATGTTCGTCAAAACTGCGTGCTACTCGGGCCGTCCTGGAGAATCCATTGACATGAGTACAGTACCGGCCACTTGGTAGGGTCGGCGGCGTGTACTTTGCCGCGCCAGCCGGCAGAATGCCAACGCCAATCGTGGTCGCGATTACCAAGGCCAAGACACCTGGAATAGCAAGAATCCGTCGACCGGTCACTTAAGCCTCCGTCATCATTGGCACATATAGACCAATAAGAACTTGGTTGGACGGTACGACGCGGTGAGCGGGTCCGTCTAGCAACGTAAATTTTTTCTAAATTAGGGGTCGGCGATGAGGGAGTACGTCAACGTCGTGGGTCGATTCAGTGAAAATGGGCCTTTGGGTCCCGAAACAGCCCACCCGACGCCGTGGACTGAAACTGACACCGTCGCTGGATTGAGCGTCGGCTGGGGCACCAGATGCAGAACGTACTTGCCCCCAACGACTGCGAGCGGCAGGTAGGTCGCGAAAGGCGTCGAGGTCGAGTGTTGGGCGAACACGACCGTCGAAAATCCATTCAGTACGAGTCCCGACTCCGACTTACCACCGATAACTTTTGAGCCCGCTGGCGACCATAGATAGATATTGGACACGTACTCCCCCGGTACGTGCGAGTTGATGTTGTCCGGTCCCAGCTGGTACGAAGGAGGTTGACCGGCGGGCGCGGTGTTGTGCACCGTGACCGTGGTCGCGACCCAAGCGTCACCACCAGGAAGCACCGTCACGTTGAAGGATTCATGCACCGCGACGTAGTAATCCAACTTCGCCGCGACTGCGCTCTCGACGGCCACGTGGAAAGTCCGCTTGGGCAGGACCGTGTCAACCCTCCCCGACGCACCAAGCTGGACAATGGCTCTTTCGACGGAAGGATCTGCGCTCCACAGCAACAGGTGGCGACCAGGGATTTGTCCAGTAAGTGCGCGCAGATACGACACCTGATCGTGACGAGCGGAGCGAAGTCGTTGCAGCAGTGCCGTCGCAATAGCGTTCAGCTCTGTTTTTCGGGGTACCTGAGTGCCAACCGGATACTGCGCGTAGAGATCGTGCAGAACGACGGTTGAGAAGTTGCCCGACGTGAGTTGCTCGGGAATGCCCGGAATCGAGAGCGGGCCGGTGACGCCCTCAAGGGCGGCCATCGTCGGGACGTCGAGGGCGACGACCGCATCCACCGTGATCCCGGTGGCTTTTTTGAACATCGCGGCGGCGGTTGCTCCCGTCCACGAGAAGTCCGCCGTAGCGTTCACGGACTGAAAGATTTCATTCGCCTCTGCAGGGTAGAAAAATGCCTTCGTTCCGGGACTCGCTGGGACATTCGCCGGTGAAGTGAGGTTGATGCTCGCCACCGAGCCCGAACGAAGGAGCGTGAACGATGCGCCGCGCGTGCGCACGAGACTGTAGGAGAGGATGGTTCCTTGATCGCGCATTTCCGCGTTGTTCTCGGGCAGCACGAGGATGGTCGAGGTTCCTCCAATGCCAAGAATCTCCCTTCCAACACTGATGCCACTAGTCACGTTTTTCAACTCACTCACGGCGCGCGCGACTTTCTTGTCAAACTTTGCTCGTTCGTGACCGACCGGCCCGAAGAGGCTCCCGACGGGCCGATTGAGCGATGTGATTTTCGACGTTGCGAGAGCCACCTCTCGCTGCAGCGCAGTGAGACTGACGCTCGAGATGTCGCCACCGGTATCACTCGTTTGAAACCTGTCGAGCGCATGGAGTATGTTGAGTCCACTCGATGCGGCGGTTGACGCATCGGTGAACAATTTCTGCGCCCCTTTAATCTCGTCACCGAAATAGGGGATCCATTGCACCGCGCCCAGCACCACGGTGGACGTCAGCGAGCTGCTCGCTTCTTGACTCTCACTTAGTGCCGTCTCGAGATGCGCCTCAAGATTGGCTCGCCCCGATGTCGTCGAAGCACTCGATAGATTGCGCTGGACGTATTGAAACTCATTAAGCGCGCGTAACGCGTGAGAACGAGCCGTCAGCGCTGAAAAGAGTGCGAGACCCGCGAGGATCATAAAGACTACGAGAACTCCGACAACCCATGGCCACTTAGGACGGCGCAGTAAAGAGTCTCGTTGTTTCACCTACCCATAATGCCAGGGCCAAGTCTTCTGACTCTTAAGTCCTTGGGATTTGCTTGTCGTCAAATTCATCACCGGAAGGCGAGATAGGTGAAACCCGAGAGTAGTAAAATTAACACATCCCACCACCACCAGTTCGGCTGACCAAAATGATGACGTGAACGACGACATTGACCCCGAAGCTTAATCAACAAAAACAAAGTTCTAGCTACGAGGAGAAATTCGCCATTGTCGTTGCCCGCGACAACACCAATGCAGGCGAACTAACTGACTGTGAAGATACCCTGTGTTCATCGATTGCCGAGTCACCAAGAGACCGCGAGTCTGGACGCCTCGGGGCCAAGTCGCTTGACAGTTTTCACCGTAACGCGCAACACGTCAAACGCCCGTGCGAGAGTAAGGACCACTTCAAGAAACTTTTGAGAGAATGGTTCGAGAGACCGATAGTTCACCAACAGGGTGGCAAGATGGAAACGGTCATCATCCGTCGCTCGCCACATGACCGGGACTAGAAGTCTCATCCCAGAAATGGTCGATCAGGCTCGGCAAGGTCAGGTATCCAACCGTCAATACCGCAATCCCGACGTCTGCGACGAGGCGCGCTTGAATAGAGTCGAACAAGCTGATTGACCCCAACGCCGAAGACAACGCGACGACGACAAACACTAGACCAGTGGTTTGTGTATGACTCCACCCACGATCAACTAACTGTTGGTATGTGTGTTGACGATGCGCCTCGTGCCACGCCTCGTGCCTAAGTACGCGACGCGCCAAAGTCAATCCAGTGTCCGCCATATACAGCACGACCGGAGCAAACATCGCCTCCACGGGAATCGACGCTTGCAGCCCAATAACTACCATCGTCGCAATCCATGAGCCCATGAAATAACTTCCAACGTCCCCGAGAAATAAACGCGCCTTTGGATAGTTAAATGGGGCGAAGCCGATTGCGCCAGCGGCTAGGGTAAACGCAGCTGCCTGCAGTGCATATTGGTGCTCGTATCGAGCAATCAGACCGATGGTGACACCAGCAACGATTCCTTCCGCACACGAGATCCCGTTGATGCCATCCATGAAGTTGAAGGCATTCACGAAGGAGATAATCCAGACCGTCACTAAGAAACCCGCCAAAACCAACGGCACAACTCCGAAGGAATGGTGACTCCGAATCAAAGTCATAACAATAAGCGCTGCTACTAACTGCAGAACCATCCGAGTCCTAATTGAAATCCCACTGGTCAAGTCGTCAACGAAGCCAATCGTGCCAAAAGAAATGCCCGCGACGAACAGCGCGACATCTGTTGATCCGAAACTTCGACTACGGTCAATGGCCAATGCGACGAGTGTTCCAAAGGCCAATCCAATGCCCCCGCCCCGCACCGTCGGTATCTGGTGCGAGGATCGGTGATTAGGAACGTCTAAGACTCCCCTTCGACCAAGCAGTCGGAGGGCCTGGGCGGTGACGAGGGCGCTCGCGATGATCCCGCCCAAGACGGCAATTAGTAGAATCATTCCACTGAGGCCTCTCCGCAAATTCCGGACACATTCCTATGCCGCCTGAACTTGACTCCGAGCGAATTGTATCTGCCACTCAATCAGCGTCATGACGTTGATGAGTAAGTGCTGACGAACTGCATTGCAACGATTAATCCATCCGGTGATTGATCGTCGAACGTCAGCATTCGATGCGAAGCGGTATCGATGAATAAACTCTTGCCTCATTGTCGCCCAGAGACTATCGGTGACGGCGCTATCGTCGCACGATCCAATGCGTCCGACTGACTGGGCAATGCCGCTACGTTCACCCTCATAACGTCGCCGCCACGAATGTCGCCCGTCATGGAGAAGGCCCGACTCATGAGTTCGGTGCGCGTATTGTCGTCCAAGGCGCAATCGACGAATCGCCGTAAACCAAGTTCGAGCACGCCGACTTAAAAGATGCCTAGGTTCCAAGTTCGTCGGGATCTAATACTGGAAGCATCCAGTGACCCGGATCTGAACGGCGTTGGTACCAGCACCTTTCGGATCCACAGAGCTTCAGATCAATCGCCACTTAAACCTGCACCGGTGGGCTCGATTCGGTCAGACTCAAAGTCTTCAGCGCCTCCTTCACCCGCTCGGGCGAAGCCTTGGCCTCGATGAACCAACAGTCTGCTGCGGCAATTGGGGGAACCGAACAACTCGTAATCGAGGAGTGAATCTTACAGGGATCAGCATCTCCGACTCCAAAAAGACTTTCATGCAATTTCTCCCCCGGACGAAGCCCAGTAAAGACAATTTCGATTGGTGTTTCTAACTCTTCGACGATTTGCCTAGCTACATCAGTGATTCGAACTGGTTGGCCCATCTCAAGTACGAGAACCTCGCCGCTTTTGCCGCGTGCAGCAGCCTGCAGCGTTAGCTGAACCGCTTCAGAAATCGTCATTACGTAGCGTGTCACGTCGGGGTCAGTAATGGTGATCGGACCCCCAAAAGCCGCCTGCTTTCTGAAGGCCGGGAGAAATGAGCCGCGACTGTTCAGAACATTCCCAAATCGGACACTAATGTATTCACCATCGTGGTACGAGGCAGTCAACCTCTCGGCGATGCGCTTCGAGTATCCGAGCACGCTGATTGGATCGACCGCCTTATCGGTGGAAATATTTACAAAGATTTCCACACCATGAGTGTGGGACGCCTCGAGGACGTTGATCGATCCCCAGACGTTCGTCTTCAGCGCCTCTGCTGGCCACATCTCCAGAAGGGGCAGATGTTTTAGTGCCGCGGCGTGGAAAACAACTTCCGGACGGTGTTCATCGAAGACTCGATTGAGGGCTTCTGCGTCACGGATATCACAAACGACGAGGTTTCTCGTATTGAGTAATGCGCGACCCTCGATGGCTAGTTGCACCTCGTGTAACGCTGACTCGTCTCGTTCCAGCATGATGAGTGACGACGGGGCAAATCGGGTGATCTGACGACATAACTCAGATCCGATAGATCCTCCGGCTCCGGTGACAAGAACACGCCGGTCCTTCAAATAGTCGCCGATCTCCTCGACGTTCGTATCAATTTCGCGGCGTCCCAAGAGGTCCTCCACCGTCAAAGACCGAATGTCGCCAACTCGAACTTTCCCCGCAAACATCTCCGACAGAGGAGGGAGAATCCGAACTTCCAAACCCGCATTCCTGGCACGCTCCGCTACTTCAAGGATGTCGACGGCATCAACGTTGGCAATTGCAATCACCAGCATCGTCGCCTTAAAACGCTCGGCAACCTTACCAACGTCGTCACGGTTTCCCACGACACTCAGGCTTCGAATCCGAAGGTGGCGCTTGGACGGATTGTCATCAAGCAGCGCGACCGGAAGGAACGGCGGCGTCTCACTTGCGAGGAGCGCTTCGATTACCTGAATCCCAGCATCGCCCGCACCAAAAATGATTGCCCGATCGCTAGAGACGTTGGACGATCTCATTCCTGTGGCGACCGAAATGAGGCGGTACATCGCTCGACCACCTAAGGCCAGAACCAGTGCGAACAGCGTGGCAGCGATGACTGCACCATATGAGACTCCTGATCGAATAAATACCGTTGATACAACTCCCAGTATCACGCCGACGGAAATTACGACAGTTGCAACTGTCACTACTTCTTCAAACGAGCCGATTCGCCATCTGTGCCGATAGATGATGATCGCTCCGACCAGAAGTTGGGAAAATATACAGACGCCTATTCCAATCAGTACGTCCCTCCAGTGAACACTCAGGTTCGAGGCAACCCGGTAGCGCAGGAATGATGCGAAGAGAATAGCGACGGCCCAAGAAACAACGTCGTAAATGGGAGCCACCCATACCTGGCGCGAGAAACCGACTCTGCCTCGCATCTACATTCTCCTCAGTCAGCGCTGGCTCATACAGTAACGCTCGTTGGTCGAAAACGGCGTCGCATAGTTGACTTGTCAGTCTGGCCTAGAGGAAGCCGCTGCCACACTTTCTTCGGATTACTTGGTTCGAGCGATCAATTCGGCGTCCTGAAGCCGGCAACCCGCTCCCTCCGTCTCAAAAATTTTGCAGTGATTCGTCAATTGGGGGTTAGTGGCCACAGTAAAATACTCGGAACTCAGCACATCGAATCAGCTCTCGAAGGTCCGATTCGTCGTCACCAACAGATAGGTTCTGAAAAGTCAAATTAACAATCGGGAGATGGTCAGTATGCATTCTGAAGAATTATCTCAGTCGGTGCCTTCTGGAAAAATATCCGAGACGTCTGTCGGCATTGCTGGATGTGCAGGATTCATCGGTGCTCATGTGACTCGGCGCCTTCTTGAAGCTGGTTACGGTGTGGTCGGTGTGGATGATTTTCGCGAAGACTTGTATCCGGCGACTTATCGCAGGAAGGTTATAGAATCGCAGCGAGGACACCCGCAATTCACATTCATTGAAGCTGACCTCGTTGAAAGTGTGCCAGATCCCTTAGTTGATGTGGATTTTGTCGTGAATCTCGCCGGACTGCCTGGTCAGGGTCGCAGTTGGGAAATCCCCGATCGTTACCATGCAGTGAATACCACCGTTGCTGGGAAGTTATATGAGGCCGCACAGGTTCACGGCGTTCGACGTTTCATACAAGCATCCACGTCCTCGGTTTACGGCGAGATTGCTGACGGTGACGAATCACAGTCAATCGCTCCATGCTCTCCCTATGGTTCGTCGAAGGCCGACGGCGACGCTCTACTCTTGTCACTGGAGAAATCGGATTGTCCATTGGTGATCCTGCGCCTTTACTCCGTGTATGGCCCTGGACAACGCGACGACATGGGTTTCTTTCGGATTATCGAAGCTGGCCTCCACGGAGAAATCGCACCGATCCATGATCGGCTCGGACTTGCACGAGACTTTACATACGTTGGCGACGTGGCATCGGCCTTCGAAGTTGCGCTCGGCCCCAAGATTCCAGCGGGCATTTACCACATCTCATCGTCAATGCCTTTCGCGCTGAGCGACGTTTTAGTAACAATAAGCGCAGCCCTCGACGTCCCGCTCAGGACTCGGTTCATTCCAACACCTCAGGGACTTCAGACACGGACAAGCGGGAATACTACAAAGTTCCGAACAGTGACGTCGTGGCGACCGACGACGTCACTGAAGGAAGGAATCGCGCTACAGGTCGCCTGGCAGAAGACCCTGTAATTAAATGAGGAGGGGTACGAGAACCAGGTCTCGCCCTTACAATTCGTGAACCAACAATCCAGGAGGGGTCATTCGTCGAGGGATCTACTTCATCTGCTCGTGGAAATTCTACGGTCTTGAACCCCACGTCTTGTACCATCGAGTCGTGGGCAGATTTTCAAGGCCAATCAGCTTCTAGTAATTGAGGAGACGTTGAATATTCTGTGACGGAACCCACTTCTCCCACCATTCTTCATTTGGCGGCAGTTGAATTTACGGCGATCAAATTGCTGAAGCCTCAACTGGAGGCGCTGCAGCAGCGCGGGTTCGATATACGACTCGGCTGCCAACCCGGCCCCAGCGGCTTCGATCAATCCTTGGAGCAATTTCGTCCAGTGAATGTGGATTTTCCTCGTCGAATTGATCCAGTGGCAATGCTTCAAGCAAGTAGGCGCTTAGTGAAAGTACTGAGCGACATGCGACCGGCAGCTGTGCACCTTCACACGCCCGCCGTTGCACTGCCGTTGCGATGTATCCCTCGCAAGTTCTTCCCGCCAGGGATGAAGGTGTTTTATACCGTTCATGGATTCGCGCATCTTTGGAACACAGGTAAGCCAAAGGACTTCGTCCTGGAACGCATCGAGCGAACGTTGGCTTGCCGAACTGATTTGATGCTCTTCCAGTCGTACGAGGACTTTGAGAACGTCCAAGTTCGCCACTACAGGACCCATCTAGAGTTCCTCGGTAATGGTGTTGGAGACGAATGGTTTGCGCTTCCTCCGATGCCACCTCGGAACGGGCGCCTAAAAGTTCTCTTCGTCGGTCGACTCATCAGAGAAAAGGGCATCATCGATCTGCTGGAGGCGCTAGTCAATCTGCCGGACGTCGAGCTCACAGTGGTGGGTGCGCAGTTACCGAGCGACCGCGGAGGAGTGGCTGCACAAGTAGAAGAACTTGTCGGCAAGGATGTGCTGACTGGGCGCGTTTGGTGCACAGGGATGTTATCTCAAGATCAATTGCTCAAACAGATGCTTTCCACCGATTTGGTGGTTCTTCCTAGTTATCGTGAAGGAGTTCCCCGGTCGTTAATTGAAGGAATGGCGGCTGGCCGGCCGCTTCTAGCAACCGATACCCGAGGTTGTAGAGAATTGATCTCTGAGGGCGTAAACGGTTTTCTTGTTCCAGTTGCTCGCCCAGATTTATTAGCTCAGGCAATTCAGAAATTTGTCAAACTTTCACGTGCTGACTTTGCCGCTATGGGCGTTGCCTCGAAGGAACGAGCCCTCAACTCGCACCGTGAGCGGATGATCTTCGACCGATTGGTTTCGGCCTACGCGGGAGAGGGCATCCATCCGCGGGATGCGTAGCGCTGAATGCGCTATGGGCCCGCCCCCCACTATTGGAGCCCTCGCGATTGACATTGTCCTCGATAATGAGGATGGGCACGAGTTCTGTTCACCATCGGCGTGACCCGACTTGATGCCACGGACTCACTGAACGCACCAAGCGGATTTGCTTGTCAGCGCTACAACATTTTCATCAAAAACCTTAAATCGTTCGCTCGAGGAAAGTGGAGTGGATTACTTGTTCAAGCTAGGCATCCACTGATCAATCCAGGATTGAAGAACTAAAACCTCCCAAATTTCGCTGCCGAGATCAATGCGTCCAGAAAGATGCTGTTCCCATGCGCGGCGCAATGGAACTGGATCCAGAATTCCTTGGTTCCTCAGACGGCTCTCGTTGAGCAGCTCCTCCGCCCAAGGTTTGAGGGAGCCGCGCAGCCACCCATCAAGTGGCAAGTCAAATCCTGACTTTGCCCGTTCGACCAGTGCGGCGGGTACATGTCGATGCAGCACCTGACGAAGTATCCATTTGGTGGTGCCATCTTTCAACTTCATCTCCATTGGAAGACGCCATGCGAAACGGAACACGTCGCGGTCCAAAAAAGGAGTTCGGGTCTCAAGCGAAACTGCCATGGCGGCTCGGTCCAGTTTCGTCAGAATGTCATCGGGCAAGTACGTAACGAGGTCAATCCAAAGCATCGCCTCGGTCATGTCGGAAAACGCCTGCCACTGCCGAGAGTCCGAGTGGCCCGCGTGTCCGTCACGGGCTCCGATAACCATTGATTCTGCCGAACTCCAATGGGAGACGAGCGAATAATACGCTTCCTCGGGCGTTGACGATGCAAGGATCTTTGCTAGTTTCATCATCTTGTTTGAAGGATTTCGAATCCGCCAACGAACCGGGAGTATTTTAGTCATGCTGGCGGGGCCATTAATTGCGCCAGGGGGAATACGGCCTAGCCCGTTCGCGATGGCTCGACGTACCGTAGGCGAAAGAGAATCCGCCCGACTCCACAACCTTTCGAGCCAAGCATGACGATTGTAACCAGCAAAAAGTTCGTCTCCGCCATCGCCTGAAAGAGAAACTGTTACATCAGAACGGGCCAAGCGGCTCACTAGCAGAACTGGAATCTGAGAAGGGTCGGCAAATGGCTCGTCCCAGATTCCAGATAGTTGAGGGATTACCTGAGCAACATCTCTGTCGCTGACTTGAAGTGTTGAATGTTTTGTCCCCAAGTGAGCTGCGACGGCGGCGGCCTCAGCAGACTCGTCATACCTACGATCTTCGTATCCCACCGTAAAAGTGTGAATCGGCGTGTCGCTTTGCTTCTGCATCAAGGCGACTACGAGACTTGAATCCACGCCACCCGAAAGGAAAGCTCCAACCGGGACGTCAGCAATCATTCGAGTTGAAACAGATCGTGAAAGAGTCTCCTCGAGTTCGTCGGTCAACTCCCTTGTAGATCCGACGAGAGTGTGAAGTTTCGCACTTTCCACTTCAGCGAAGGCCGACCAGTACGCTCGCGGGGTTGGCGTGGTTCCTGATCGAGTCTCTGCTGGAATTGTGATCATATGCCCGGGCAATAACTTGAAATAGCCTTGATAGACCGTGAAGGGCGCTGGTATGCAATTCCGTCGCAAAAAAAGGGCAATCGAGTCACGGTCCAGATTTGCCACAAAGCCCGGAACGGAAGCGATGGCTTTGAGTTCCGACGCAAACGCGAGACGCCCCTCGATCCATCCGTAATACAACGGCTTCTCACCGAAGCGGTCGCGCACAAGGTGCAGCTCGCAACGATGTTGGTCCCAGAGTGCGAACGCGTACATCCCTTCGATGGCATTGAGAGTTCGTTCCAGGCCCCAGTGCTGCACCGACACAAGGAGAACTTCCGTGTCGGAATCCCCTCGGACTGCAGCACCTTCTCCACTCAGCTTTTTTCTGAGATCTCGATAGTTGTAGATCTCTCCGTTGAAGACAAGGACCCATCTCTGATCAGATGAGATCATCGGTTGGTGACCTGCCGGAGTCAGATCCACGACAGCGAGTCGTCGAATACCGAGCGCAACAGTGCCATGAGAATCCGTCCAATGACCGGAATCATCAGGACCTCGATGAATCAAAGTGTCGGACATCCGAATTACAATTTCAGTGAGTTGATCCACTCTTTCATGTTGTGGATCAAGCAGGCCGACGATTCCGCACATAATTCAGAAACATCCGGCCCAGAATTGTATAAATGCTCCCGCGACTATCTTCGGAGGACATTTTGAGGGTCGACGGGCGAAACTCTCGTCGATGTTAAAGAGATTTGGATGTGAGAGTGCGAAGTTCAATAAGCACTGCGACATTAATTCTCATCCCTTCAAACTGAATTCGAAAGATACTTAAATTGGTGTTCAAATATTAGCCAATCAAAATTTCCTCGAAAGCAAGGGATTGGATGCGTCAAGGATGCACCGTGCACGAGTCAGTTAACGACACGTTAGGTGATGCCCTTCTTACGGCCAACTGCGCGTTTGACTGAAACGCTCCACTCGGCACGAGCGTGAGCCGCCCTCGAAGCCTCAGCATGAGTTAATCAACCCGAGAAGGCCGGAGTGTGTCTCTAACAAACTCGGAGTGATTCATGAGTGACCTGATCACGGCGTGCGATTCGCAGTCGAGGCGATTTTCTCAATTGAGCGAGTCTGGTCCAGGGTCCGACATGTCTCCCAGATTAGGACACGCCGAAACCAGCCCGGGAGATGATGTCGCGAACCGGGCGTGGGACCGACGTGACCGTTTGCAGGCGACGATGCGCGTCAGATACACATGCCGAACTGCTTCTTCGGGGAGACCACTGGTCAATCGAGCACCGTGTTACCATCCAAAACCGTCGCAGTTCGAACCTAAAGGTCCTATGGTCAACGATAGAGTTTGAAGTTGTGGCCCGTGTATTGGTCTTGGGTGGATCCGGCCTGGTCGGCAGATTTTTGATACCGCGATTGGTTGAGGCAGGTTACGTTGTCGTGGCGCCGAGCAGAAATCCACCAAGGCGATTGGATTGCCCTGGTGTTCAGTGGGTGACGCTTGACCTCGGACAGGCCGAAGCGATTAATGAACTTCCAGAGAGCGATGTCGTCGTTTCGATGATGCCAATCTGGATTACGGCTAAACTCTGCGCGGCGATGAATTCGGCTAGGCCCCTCCGTGTCATCGCATTCTCGTCCACGAGCGCAGTCACGAAGTCGGATTCAGTGGACGAAAACGAGCGCCAATTTTCCAATCTACTGCTCTCCGGAGAAGCCGATCTCTTGGCCCTCGCACCACGCGTAACGTCTACGCTTTTCCGGCCCACCATGATCTACGGTGGTCCGGGCGATCGCAACGTGTCACGGGTCGCAGCCCAACTCAGAAGCTTCCGGCTATTCCCACTCGTAGCGCGAGGAGTTGGGCTTCGACAACCTGTGCACGCTGACGACCTTGCGGCTGCGATCGTCCAGGCGCTAGCGGCTTCGGCAAGCGAAGGTCGGACCTATGATCTCAGTGGCTCAGAGGTCCTCAGTTTCCGTTCGATGGTTGAGCGGATCGGCACAGCAATCGGTGCTCGGCCAATCTTCGTGAGCATTCCGCTATCAGTAGCCCGGACCGCCTTGACGGCAGTTTCGATGGTGCCGAGACTCCGAGAGATTCCACGGGAGTCGGTCGCGAGAATGGGCAAGGATATGGTGTTTGACCACGGTTTAGCGAAACAAGATTTTGGATTCACTCCAAGGGGGTTTGAGCCGACGGGAGACCAATAGGGGGTCCCGGATCATTTGTTTGCACTCTGACGGAGGTTGGCTACTATGTCGTTGCAGTGAACCAGATGTCGACGTCTCGCTTCCCGGCCCGGCGCTCAACCTAGGGAGCCAAGTTAGATCTCGGGGACGCAAAAATACCGAGGTGGTCCGGTCGATGCCAATACCAGAGACGGTCTAGGAATCCCGGAAACCGACGAATTCGGCGACGAGGTTGGGCCCATCGACACCGACGCCAAGCGGGTTGGAGTTGCCATCGAGACTGGACAGTTTGACCGTCTGCCCTCAACGCTACTCAGCGATGAGCATGATTACGTTCACGTTCGTCGTCCCACGTTGGTCGCCTGTTGTGTCACTGTTCCGAGTTCCTTCATGGAGAAGCGTTCGAGCAGTCGTAGTTTCGTAACGCATTTTTCCATCGAGTCTTCGTCGCATTGGGACATGAGATGACGACTATTGCAAGTCCTTTATTGCCAATTCAAAGCGTGACAAAGGCTGCTAGTCGATCGGCAAATTGAGTTCGTGGGCTGGTTTCGAAGAAAAGCACCCTCCCGCGGTCCCACGCCATACTACGCTTCCGCGTCATACGAAGTAGTGGAATCCCAACTCAATTGCACGAAAGGATACGCAGCAAATGGGTTTAATTGATCTTAAAAGCTGCTATGAAAACTTAATTTGTCCGAGGTGTTCATGTTCTCTACATGTTGAGCAGAGTGCCATCCGATGTACTAGCGAGACGTGTCCGCAAGCTGCCAATCCGTTCCCGATTGTTCAAGGAGTGCCGGCGTTAATTGATTTTGATGACAGCGTCGTGTCTTTAGAAAACGTGCTCTCAACATCTGGATCATCTCTGATTCGCCGAGCAACTCATCCACGACTGCGGCGGCTGCTGCGAGTAATTAATAGTCCCCGAAATCGGCGATCCGAAGCAAATACTGCTCAGATGCTCGAATTACTTAGGCAACAAACGAGCACATCAGCGAAGCCCCTCGTACTCGTGATTGGCGGTGGAACGATCGGTAGCGGAGTTGAAGAACTCTACGCCGCGGACGATATCAATACGCTAGCGCTTGACATTTACTGGAGTCCAATAGTCCAGTTTCTCGCTGATGGTCAACGAATTCCACTTGCTGATGAGAGTGTTGACGGCGTTCTCATTCAAGCAGTGCTAGAGCACGTGCTGGAGCCGCAGACGGTTGTCCAAGAGATCCACAGGGTGCTTCGAACGGCGGGAATCGTTTACTCTGAAACGCCGTTTCTTCAGCAAGTGCACGAGGGCGCGTATGATTTCACACGTTTTTCCGACAGTGGGCATAGGTACCTTTTCAGAGATTTTGAACTTATTAACTCGGGGACTATCGCGGGACCAGGAACGCAACTCGTCTGGTCGATTGAGCACTTTACGCGGTCGCTATTTCGATCACGAACTGCTGGCTTTATAGCAAGACTAAGCATGTTTTGGCTCGCGCGACTGGATCGCTTTCTCGATCCGGAGTTCTCGATCGATGGCGCTAGCGGTGTGTATTTCCTTGGGCGAAAATCAAATTCACGGATGTCTAAGCGCGCCGCGATCGAGTATTACCAGGGCGCTCAGTAAGACGACTGCCTTGACAAATGGTTCCAGCGGTCTGAGAATACGGGCGTCGTTACCACTGGCCATTCACAATTAGTCCCTCGGTCAGTCTGGACTCATTACGGTGAGCACGTGAGCCAGAGCGGTGACAATTTGTTCAGTGTCCTGACTGGGGTGAATTGTGTGTCAACTAGACACTCCCCCATGATGCTGACCCGAACCGCCCCCGTCAACGCCAGGTCGTTCAGCTTGAAGCACGGGTCAAGGATTGACTATTCGCGGCGCGACTTCTGATATGCATAGCGACTTCTGAAGTGAAAACGCACATCAATTGTAACAACAACGAGCCTCAGAGACACCTTTCGAAAGCGGCGGACCTATCTCTGAGAGCGTTCTAATCTGTGTGATATGTCGGACCCAGGGTCAGTGCCCTCTTTTGACGAGCACCATCTAGATTCCGAAGAACATACGGTCGCGAAGTCCAACTTTCGTAGTCCTCGAAAGTTGCGTGCGTTTGTATCGAGAGGAGCGTGGCGGTCAAATGCTCAATTGGCCGTAGGGCAAGCCTTCTCTCTCTTCGGAATTTTTGTTGCCGGGTTAATCGTCGCTCGACAGTTTGGCCCTCAATCGTATGGCCGCTACGCGGCAGCGTTTGCCTTGAGTTCCCTGACCGTCGGCGGTGCCACCGTCGGGATTCCAACTCTAGTCTTGAGGCGATCCTCTGAAGGTAATCTCGACCATAAAGTCCTACGGCGAGCGCTATGGATTTTGATCGGCTTTTGCGCCATTGCCCTACTTGGCACAGCAGGAATCTCAGTCTTAGCGCTGGGTGGCTTGAAGGGAATGTATGCCTCACTGGCGGCAGGGTTGTTTTTTAGTGCGAACAGCATTTCAAGTTTGGGTCAATATGTTCATGCGGGCCGTCAAAATTACAGTCGGGCTGCACTTACGAATGTCGTAGCTGGGTTTCTATTTCCGGTCTTCACGTACACTGCGCTCAAATTTCACTCAGGAGTAGACGGAGCCCTCTTGGCGATCGCCTTGGCGAGCGCGGCTTCGTCCGGAATTGCCTGGACTCGCCTCCCTCTTTTAGAATCAGACCACGAATCGCCACCATTGAAAGTGCGCGAAAGCATTTCATTTTCTTTCTTAGGACTAGTTAACGCGGGATACGGTCGCATTGACACTGTTGTACTGAGTATCGTGGCAGGAAGTAGTGCAGCCGGCTATTACGCTGCGTCATACCGATTGCTAGGTCCTTTTGATTTATTAGGATTGTCTTTCGGGATTTACTACTTCTCAAGGGTGTCTGCCCATAATACCGACATAGAACGCTGGTCAGCTGTTCGAACAAAGGGAGTTCGGGCCTTCATTGCAGTTTCATTCATAGGAGTGGCAATACTTCTCTTCATCACACCACAAGTCATTCGGCTCTTTTACGGACCGAACTTTAACCAATCAATTGGGACAGCTCGGATTCTGATGCTGAGCGTCATCCCCTGGTCGCTTTATTGGTTAAAGCGATTCGATTTGGCCTCGGTCCACCGAGAAAGTTGGGCAGCGTATGCAGTTGGATTCGGGCTTCTTCTCGATTTCTTCTTGGTCCTCGTGTTCGGTAGATACTTTGGGCCCGATGGCGCCGCATGGTCATGGGTAATCTCTGAATCAGCCATGTATGTCACCCTCTGGTTCATGTGTAGACGAATCACCGAGAACATCGGTAATTAAGCATCAACGTGAATCACGCTGGGTGGCGTCAAGGGCCGGCGCAACACCCGTTGAGTCAACCGTAAATCCTTGATGATTGAAGTGGACCTCGGATCTTGGATGCTTTCATGAAGAGCACACAAAACGACCGGTCGCGAAAGGAATGATTCGTCACTCTATCGCGGGCGACCAGATTAAGTTCTCATTTAAGTTCGTCGAGAACTTTTGCGAGTTCGTTCTACTAATGGATCGACCGAATATTATTCTGGAAGCAATTTCGATAACGGCAATCGTGAGCAGCGTCTTATAAAATTGAATCGGGACACCTTCTGAATAGAATCGCAATGCCCCCTCCGCGAAAACAGCTAGCAAGACTGGCCACGCCCAAAAATGTCGAATGATTAAGCGCCACCCGATTGCCAACAAACACATAGTTAGGATGGTCACGATGATTAGGCCTCGTATGCCGCCACTAAGTATTCCAAGGCCCATGACAGTCGGAATTCTTCCTTCATTATCGGCGGGGTTGAGCGGTACGCCGACAACTGCGTATGTAAAGTAATTGGTCAGACCACTAGGTCGGTAAACATCGTACAGTCCACTAAAACTAAGATTTCCCATCGCACCGATGGACTGTATGACACTGGCGGCACCTCCGACGCGAAGAACAGTATGCGTAACCAAGGATCCAAAGCCACCAGTGGATAGAGCGGGCAACGAAGTGGAGTATGTCCCCTGCGCAGCGAGCGCTCTTGTTGCTCTGATTAGTGTAAGAAAAGGGATAGAAAGAAAGTAGGCAATTCCTGCCACGGACAATAATCCCTTTCGAAAACGGGTAAATCTCCCGGTTAGGAACCAAAGAAAAAACAGGGGTAGACCCAAATAAATAACATCACCACGACTCGTAGAGAGATAGGCATCAGTAATGATTACGAAGGCCGTCCCAACCACACACCAAACTGTTGCACCGCGGTGGCGCTTAAAATCAAACACCCAAATTCCTAGCAACAATAGACTAGGAAAGACGAACTGACGATAAAATAAGGTTCCGGCGACTAGGTGGAATGGAAGTGGTGTCGGTGGAATCCCGAGTACTCCGAAGCCTTCTGTCTTTTGGAATATTGAAAGCACAATATAAACCACTGTCGCAAGTTGAAGCAAACGCTTCAGTCGAAGAATCGCGATGTCTGAAGGTTCATTGAAACTTCGAGGGCGAATTGGAATGGCGGTAAACGAAATAATTAAACCGCATGTCAAGAGAAATGACAAAGTGATAAGTCCGTATGCCTGTGCGATTCTCGGTTCGTTGATTACGGGTAACAATTCCGGATCTTGAAGGCTCAGAAAAGAAGTACCGGCGTGGACGTTGAAGTTAAGCAAGTAAGTTTGAAGCAAGCCTCCAATCGTAAATACGCAGAGGACGCCCCAGGCGACGAGCGATTGATAGATTGGCCGTCGGTGCAGCGCTTGCATTGTGAATGCCAGCGCGCCCAAATTGAGTGCCGTCAGCGCAATCCAGTAGTCGACGCCATCAGCGAGTCCACCACGACCGACGTATGCTGCGATTCCTACTAATACTAAAAGGGACCAGCGGCCAAATATTCCGAGTTTCCTATTCTCACTACGAATTTCGTCGGCGGTAGACCATGCATTAAGCGTGCGCTGGCGTAAGCCACCCCATGAGGAGTATTGGGCCATCGCGACATTGTAACTTCCATTCCGCACTTCTCAAGACCCATATGCGTCCTCGCTCGTTCGTAGTGGTCGCTGAAAGTGCAAGAATGTCAAGAAACTGCAGTTGTGTAGGGGTCAACTTTGGTGAGAACGTCTACACGTGGTGACCTTTTGCGTCGATGAGGTGATGTCGGGCAAGACCCTTGAAGAGTTAAAGGATCCGCGTCGCGCCCGCTTCCCAAGGCGAAACGGTACATGTGTACGTGACTTTAGGCAATTGCACGCATCCTCATTCAATCACTGCTCAAAAGTTGTTTCATTACATCCTGCCACTGTCAGCAGTCGGAACTGCATAACTATCTAGCTTTGCACGATAGCGTCACGAGGAGGGTTACCGCGCTATTTGTTACGGTTGGATTTGTGGCTCGAATCTTGCGTTGGGCGCCAGTGAGAAGTAACCGAAGAGTTGAACTGAGCGCGATTAAGAAAGCAATCATTGCGACGTGGTCGACTCGCGAAGTTCCGATGCCGCCGTGTTAGTCAATCGCTCGCGTTCTTCGGGTCTGGTCTGGGCAACGGCGCTTCAACCCGAGGCCACTGGCATTGGAGTGGTACAACGTCAAATGTATCCTCGACTTGGCGAATTAAAGTTCCAAGTTGTCACGAGGGATGAAACAAGTAATCGAACGGCTCGTGCTGTTCGGTCTTTCCTAAAGGTAATTGGGCCACGATATGCGGCGGCTCTTGTGTGTGGAACACCAACGCCGTTAATAATGAGGGTACCTTTCGTGGCAATTATATACGATCTGCGATACAGGCGGACGCGAAATTTTCCCACTCGCGTGTATCATCATTTGAATTTACGCCGAACCGTTCGTAAAGCGAACTATGTCTTCGCGATAAGTGAGCGCACTAGAGAGGAGTTGGTAGACCTTTTTCCTTACTGCGCTGGAAAGTCATCGGTACTCCACTTGGGTCCGGGAAACATGAACGAATTTGACTTCGCGAAAGGAGAGGAAGGCACAGTACTGCTCGTTGGTCGTGCCGATTACAAGAGGAATGAACTGGTGGCCAACGCATTCGCATTGGCTCGACCGAACTGGGTTCGTCGCTTTTTGTGCGTAGGTGTCAGTGATGAGACGTTCCAAACATTAGTAGAAGCATTTGGATACGCGGCGTGCGAACGGTTCAATGGGGTTAGTGAGGCCGATATGCGTCACATCTACCAGAGAGCCGAAGTGTACGTCAGTGCGTCCATGGAAGAAGGCTTTGGTTTACCAAGCGTCGAAGCACTTTGCGGTGGGTGCCAAGTGATTGCCATCCGGCAGCCCTTGACAGCGGAAGTGTTGGGCGACGCAGCAGTGTTGATCGAGGATGGGGGCCTCAGTAAGCTTGCGGATCAGTTACGAAAGCCAAACTGGATAAATTACACGACACGGCATAATCGAGCGTCGACGTTTTCATGGAGCCCTTTCGTCGAACAATTGGGTGTGGCGCTGGAATTGTTGATCACTCCTGACGTTGACATACGTTTCTGAGTAACTGTCCGGACCACTCTGAATGGACGACCAGGTACCGAGCCCGAATTCCCCCAGGGCACGATCGTTCATTCCGATAGGGGATCGCAGTTCCGGTCTAAGGCGTTCGTTCGAGCGCTGCGCGACAACGACCTCGTCGGCTCGATGGGACGAGAGGCGTCGGCCGGCGATAATGCGGTCATGGAGTCGTTCAACTCGCTATTGCAGAACAACGTGCTCGACACGAGGCGTTGGGAGACAAGAGAGGAGTTGAAACTCGCAGTCGTGACGTGGATCGAACGGACCTGTCACCGTCGACATCGTCAACGCGCCTTCGGTAAGATGACGCCGATCGAATTTGAAGCACTTGACCTGGCGTTGAAAGGTGCATAAACCTATAAACCAAACCTGAGAACCTTAACGACAGCAGCCCCAGGCTTTATCGACCGTGTCAAGTAGCTGACGATTCTTTACTAGCCTCAGCAGTAGTTAAAACGGTAAATCCAAACTTAGAAAGTGAAGACCTTGCCTTCCGCTGAATCTGAAGAAATGACCTTTCTGGATTACGTCGACGTATTCAGGCGGCGCAAATACATGATCATTCTCATCGTCATCATCGCCGTTGGACTGACTCTCGCCATTGACGCGGTGCGTCCAAAAGTGTACGGCGGGACTGCAAGCATGCAGCTGATCTCGCAAAACGTGGTTCAAGGAGGCGGTACAGTCGAGCTCACGCCGATCGACATCGCCACTGATATTCAATTAGTCCAGAGTGCCGCCGTCAAGGCCATCGTGACGGCCAACCTAGGCCAAACAGCGCCGAAACCAACAGTGACTGAAGCGGGTGTCACCGAGGTGCTGGACGTGCAGGTATCTGCATCCAATCCAGCGTTCGCGGCACGAGCCGCGAACGAGTACATAAGTGCCTACATCAGGTTCACAACCGACCGCTTTGCGAAGCAGACACAACAACAAGAGACCATTCTGCAGACCCAACGGACGACGCTGCAGGCTGCGATCACTCAAATCGAAACTCAGATCGCAACCAATGGTGCCGCGAGCACCTCCAACGCCGCGTTGAACACGCAGTTGCAAAGTTACGTTGCGCAACTCGACGCGGTCGTCGCGTCCCTAACGCAACTTCAACTTGATCAGACGCAGGTTCCTTCGGGAGCACTCCCTGTATCTCCTGTGCCTCCCAACAAGAGTCCCATCTCGCCGAAGCCACTGCTGGACGGTCTGATTGCGGGCTTCCTCGGACTCATCGTCAGCATCGGACTTGCACTGACCTTGGACTTCGTCGACGACCGGATCCGCACCAAGGAGCAGTTGCATAACGTGTCTGGACGACTGCCCTTCCTTGGCGAGATTCCGAACTTCGACAATTGGAAGGATCAGTCGGACACCGCCATCATCGCCGCCCTGCGACCAAAGTCCGCCGCCGCAGAGGCCTACCGCAGTTTGCGAACTGCCATCCAGTTCATCGGGTATGACTCCGAACGCACCAACGTCATTCAAATCACGAGCCCAATGGAGAACGAAGGCAAGACAACTACGGTGATCGACCTCGCTATCACGATGGCTTCAAGCGGCACGCGGGTGGCGGTCGTGAGTGGCGACCTACGACGGGCGGGTCTCAACAAATTCTTCAAGACTGACAACTCCAAGGGCCTAAGTTCCATACTGGCAGGCACTGAGACTCTCGATAGCGTTGCCGTGGTATCCGATGAGTTCACGAACCTGATCTGTATTCCGTCGGGACCTATCCCCCCCAACCCATCGGAACTGCTGGGGTCTACGAAGCTGGGCAATCTTTTCGAATCTCTCAGGTCATCCAACGACGTCATACTCGTCGATAGCCCGCCAGTGCTGCCCGTAACCGACGCGATAGTCCTCGCCCAAGTCGCCGACTTCGTCGTTCTCGTTACGAGAGCAGACGTGACACACGCTCGCACGCTTGCTCGCGCGCTCGAACTCTTGTCGAACGTAGACGCGCCGGTTAAGGGTGTTATCCTCAACGCCGTCACCGCGCAGTCATCAAGACACGGATACGGCGGTTACGGCGGTTACGGCGGCTACGGCGGCTAGGGCTCTTCGTGTGTCAATGCAGAGAACTCCGCCAATCGGTCCCGAAACACTTTAGATAGCAGCTTTCACTGGCGAAGAGTCAGGATGTTGGTTCGAGACGAATCGCATAGCACTTGATGATGTCAACTTAGATTATGTCATTACAAAGATAGTGAAACAGTCACGTTGCTAACTTCAGAGATCCGATGTTAGTCACCGATCGAAGTGAAACTGACTGCGCTCAATAACGCCATCTGAAAGTCAGCCCTAAGGCGCAGACTCCTGGGCTTTCCGTCTTAACTGATACTTTGTTTCAATGGAATCGTTGGCGACCGATGGCGTAGTCCCATCTGGTTCACGAACAAATCTGGCGGTAATCGGCGCGGGGTATGTCGGCCTTCCGACGGCCGCCGTACTAGCTAAGTTCGGACACTTTGTGACCGTGGCCGAAAACGACCCCAAACGATTTAAAACTCTTCACGAGGGCCGGTCCCCTCACTTTGAAGACGGCCTTGAAGCGCTCTTGAACGAAGTCTTACAGCAGGGAAACCTCGTCTTTGTCGAGAGCGCTAGTGCAGCGGTAAATGATGCCAAGATCATCTTTATTTGCGTGCCGACACCGCAAAGTGATGATGGCGCGACGGATCTGTCGTACCTGATAGAAGCCGCGACAAGTATGGCGCCCCATCTCCGTGCGGGCGCCATCGTCGTCATCAAGTCGACAGTTCCCGTAGGCACAACCCAGCGCTTGCACGACTTGATGGGGCGCCCTGACGTCTCGGTGGCATCAAATCCTGAGTTTCTTCGGACGGGAACTGCAGTCGCCGAAAGCCTCCACCCCAAGCGAATCGTTGTCGGGGCCGAAGACAGTGACGTTGCACTACGTGTCGCGTCACTGTTCGAAAAGTCCAACGCACCTGTGGTGATTACTAACTGTGCGACTGCGGAAACGATTAAGTACGCTGCAAACGCGTTCCTCGCAGTCAGACTTAGTTTCAGTAACGAAATGTCTAGGTTCTGCGAGCAGGTCGGTGCCGATATCGTCGATCTGCTCCAGGGCCTGGGATACGACCACCGAATTGGCTTTAGTTATATGCAACCAGGCCCGGGGTGGGGAGGCTCATGTCTGCCGAAGGATATTGCATCACTAATTGCCATGTCGAGGCCCTACGACTTGGATTTCACCCTTCTAGAGTCAGCCGTAACCACCAATGACGCGCAACTGGACCACGTCGTAAAGAGGATACTTTCGCAAGTGGGCACCATCACGAAACCCGTAGTGGGCCTGTGGGGACTGACGTTCAAAGCCGGAACAGATGATCGTCGGAACTCTCCGGCCGTTCGCGTGGCGCAGAGATTATTGTTTTCGCAAGTTACGGTGCGAGCGTACGATCCGACCGTAACTAGCGGCAACGACGATGATCTTCATGGCATCGAAATCGTGAATAACGCCTACAGTGCCGCCCAGGGTGCATCGCTCGTAGTTTTGCTTACCGAGTGGCCCGAGTTTTGTGAGCTGGACTGGAACAAGGTAGCGAGCGTAATGGCGGAACCTTCTATTTTTGATACGCGCAGCATCCTCAACCGCGACGCTTTGAGACAAGCCTCACTCCAATACAGCAGTATTGGTACGGCCTGAGTTCGCCGACTTTCTCAGTATTAAACGAAACCTGCCAACACCGTCAATTGTCATAAGAGTGGATCGACCAATGGGGTCATCCTCAACTGGAGGCGGAGTCCGGATTCTAACCGGAGTACGGGGCTTTGCATGCCCCTGCCTAACCACTCGGCCACGCCGCCAGAACTAGCAATC
>PMTL01000059.1 GCA_003168075.1 Acidimicrobiaceae bacterium | reverse complement strand
CCGGGTATTCCAGCCCATGCCTTCGAACGTATTTTCGAACGTTTCTACACCGATCGGCCCGACCAGGGCTTCGGCCAGAACTCCGGCCTCGGTCTGTCGATCTCGCGCCAGATCATCGAAGCGACCTCGCCCATGCGTTCGACGAGTCCGCGGCTTCGCGGCGACATTTCCGCGCCCATGCCGCGCGCCGCTCGCCGCGCGATGTGCTCGGCGAGGTCGCCATTGCGCTCGACTTCGGGCAGGACACGCAGCAACGTCAGGAGGCTTGTGCGGGCGTCACTCGACAGCGCCGGACCGTCGATCAGGAGAGTCTCCACTTCTGAGACCAACTCGTTGACGAGGTTGTCGACTACGACGTCTTGTTCGACGACGCGTTTGGCGAGTTCTCGATCTCCGGCCAGCAGTGCGTGGGTCGCCTCGGCGATCGATTCGCCGACGAGGGCGAAGGTGTGCACGATTTTCTGCATCATCTCGGGCGTGATGGGCGAGTCGTCCGGTACCGCGGCCTGGGTGGACCGCGAGATGCCAAAGAGTCGGTTCATAATGAGAGGATAGTCGTGTGTCACAACCGTTCCTTAGGTTGGGTCAAGTTCAAGGGAGAGTCGTGGTCATTACGTGGGGAGTCATTGGACTGGTCGTCGGAGCCCTCGCGACGTGGGCGTTGTTGTCGAGGCGGGACCAGGGGATTCAGGCGGACTTGGCCCAAGTGCGCAGCGAACTCTCCACGGGTCGTGAGCGCCTGGTGGACGCTCAGGCGGCGGTAGAACGTGAGCGATTCGAGCGCACCACGCTGATCGACAATCTCCGTGACACCTTCGAAGCGACGTCGAATCGTGTCCTCAAGGAGACCGTCTCTCAGTTCAGCGAAGGTCAGGAGAAGGTTCTGCGCGAGCGTGACGCCAAGCTGAAGGACAATATTGAACCTCTCACCGTCATCTTGAATCAGTACCAGCGCGCCCTCGCGGAGTTCGACCAGAAGCACCAAGAGGCGTTGAACAAAGTTGACCACAAAGCCGGTGACCTCCTCGAAGCGCAGCGCACGATGCAAGAAGAGACTCGACGACTGAATCAACTTCTGGGCCGTAGTGACCAGCGCGGCCACTGGGGTGAAATCCAACTCGGCAATGTTCTCGAGGCATCGGGACTCAAGGCGAACATTGACTACTCCATGCAGGTCACCCACATCGCGGAGTCCGGCGGTCGCCAGCGACCCGACTGCATCGTCAAAATGCCCAACGGCGCCAGCATTGTCATTGACGCGAAGTTCCCATTTGACGACTTTGAACGCGCCATCGTTGCCGAGGATCCCCAACAACGGCGCGAGGGCAAGGAGGAGTTCGCCAGAAAACTGCGCGGTCACATTAAGGTACTGAAATCGCGGGCGTATCAGGACTCGTTGCCGTTCTCGCCCGACTTCACCGTGTGCTTCGTTCCGAGTGACGCCGCCCTCGGAGCAGCGTTTGAGGCGGACGCTGAGCTACACGACTTCTCAGTCGAGCAGCGAGTTCTCTTGGCGGGACCCACCAACCTCTTGGCGCTGTTGTGGTCGGCGTCCATGGTGCTCAGCCAACACGAGACCTTGCTGAATGCGCAGGAAATCCGTGATCTCGCGGGCAAGCTGTATAACCGTATTCGCCTCGTGGCTGAGCCAATGGCCAAGATGGGCAGTTCACTCGACGCGGCCGTCGAGAGCTACAACAAGATGGTCAAGTCCGCCCAAGCCAATCTGCTGACGACCGCGCGCCGAGTGCGAGTATTGAGCGGGGCGACGGGTGCCAAGCCCCTGCCGGAGCTCGACGCGATCGAGAAGAGTACGCAACTGCTCGACGAGTCCAAGTGGGGTGTCGATCTCGGTGATCCTGAATTGGCGGCCCAATCGGAGATTCTCGATCTTGACGATTATGACGACGAGGACGACGTCGACGAGTAGCCCTGAACGAAGGGTGAGTAAGTTCTTACGTCGTGGCACGAACTCGAGCGCATCGTCGGCGTCAAACGCTGCGCGTGGTCGTTGCGCTCATTGTCACATTCCTCGTCCTAGTTTTCGCCCGCGAAGTCTCGCGGGCGGCCCATCAGGAGCCCTCGGCGCGCCAGAGCGAGAATCTCAGCTTCGCGACGTTGGCTACCACTCTCCTCAGCCAAGAGAATTCCTTCGATACGCAGTTGGCGTCACTGCTCACGAGCGGTTCGGGCCTCTCGCGAGTGGCCTTTACCGTGAAGATGTCAGAGTTGACCCAACAGCTCTCGCAGTGGCGCGACGAGGCGCAGTTTCTTGAGCGCCCGGTCCTGTCGCCGACACTGAACCTGACCTTTGCCAGGGACACCCTGACCCGGGTGAGCGACTACGACACGGTGCTCGCGTACGTCGCCCAAGCGATTGATCTCACCGGACCCACCACGACGGCGGCCTCGCCGAGGTTGGGCGCGGCACAACTTTCGTTATCGGCGACTGCGGCGTCGTGGGGGGCGCAGCGCCACGAACTGGCGAGCGCTCCCGGAAGGGTCACCCTTCTCGCGCTCACCAACGTGAGCGGTCGACTCAACGTGCCCCAGGACGTGGCGACGCTGGCGAGTGCCACGAACTTGTCGCCCACGCGTGCGATCGTCATCGCGGCGATTCAGGTCCAACCCGCGCCGTTCCCCGCTCCGGCTCTGACCTTGCTGCTCGACCCCTCGTCGACGATGCAGGTCCAGGTCGCGGTCTCGAACCTGCGCGAAATTCTCCAGCCGGTGTCGCTCACCATGGTCTTGACGCCCGCGACGGGAACCGCCCAACGGGTCTCCGATACTCAGATGTTGGCACCGTTGACCTCATTCGCCTTTGCTGCGCACACTTTTAACGTCTTCCCGGGAGAGAAAGGCACCCTCACGGTGACCCTGAACGGAGTACCGAGCTCGAGCACGCTGGTGCATAGCCGGACTTACTCCGTGAGTGTCTCGCCCACGGGATCGGGCTAGCGAGTAGGGGTTACTGGCCAGTTCGCATACGATAGGGATACCCCCCGACAGTGAAAAGAGGAATCGTGTCCGAGTCCATAACCGTGACCAATAACCAGACCGGTGAAACTCGCGAGATTCCAATTCTCAACGGGGGTGTGGCCGCGTCGGAGTTCTCGAAGGTCGTGCCCGGCGTGTGGTTCTACGATCCGGGCTTCATGGCCA
>PMTL01000018.1 GCA_003168075.1 Acidimicrobiaceae bacterium | reverse complement strand
GTATGCGCGTGAGCGAGATGCAGCCAAGTACCGTCCACTTTTCTTTGCTCGAAGCCCCGGGGAGGAAGGCTCTACCCAGTACAACTGGATCGAAATGCCGGATGGTCAGCGCCGTGCCTTGCGATCAGATGAGTCCGTCGCCAATTTGCCTGTAGGAGCGCGCATCTTTCAGCCCTATCCACTTGTCTCCATGGGCCCAGCGTCCGCGCCGGAACCGTTTGAGTGGCGGGGCGAAACATACTTACCGTCGCCCGGACGCCATTGGTCGGTCACAACCCGTGGACTAACCGCCTTGGCTCGAAGCGACCGCCTCCTCGCAATTGGACGCACGTTGCGTCACGTGAACTTCGTGGACGACTATCCCGTCACGCCAATCACGAACCTCTGGACCGACACTCAAACGAGCGGCTTTGCAGGTGACCGCTGGTATGTGGTTCAGACTCACCCTCGTGTCATCGAGCGCTGTATGCTTATGACTACAGACCCTGGTGATCTCGTCCTTGATCCCACCTGCGGGTCCGGCACTAGCGCCTATGTCGCCGAACAGTGGGGGCGACGTTGGATCACGATCGACACTTCTCGCGTTGCACTCGCCCTAGCTCGACAACGACTGATGGGCTCGCGCTTCCCGTACTACTTGCTCACTGACTCGACCGCGGGAAGGGCCAAGGAGGGCCAGCTTTCTGGGACGGCCTTTCCTCCTGCAGACATAACGAACGACATCCGTTATGGCTTCGTCTACGAACGCGTACGACACATCACTCTAAAGTCGATCGCCAATAACCCAGATATCAACGACGAGATGTCCCGGATGCAGATAGATGAGGCGATCAGCCGACACGCCGAGTGGGAGATACTCGTCGACAAGCCTTACCATGACACAAAAAAGGTGCGAGTGTCTGGGCCGTTCACCGTCGAGAGCCTCTCACCGCACCGTTCGCTTGCCTTTGCCGGTAGCGCTGTAGACGGAAGCGGAGCGATGAACACCGAAACGATCGAAGATGCCTCTCACGGGGACGCATCGTTCGAACAGACCATCCTCGCCAATTTGCGAACCGCAGGGATCCAGAATGGCCGCAAAGGTGAGCGATTGGCCTTCGACACGGTCGAGCCCTATGCGGCGGAATATATTCAGGCGATCGGAGTGCGCGAGGATGCCGTCGAGGGAACGCCGAAGCGTGTCGGCGTAACGATCGGTCCTCAGTACGGCACCGTGGGTCCATCATTCATCAAGGACGCCGCCCGCGAGGCGAATCGGTCTGGCGACCTCGACCTTCTGTGTGTGCTCGCATTCGCCTTTGATCCCGCCGTGTTGGGGACGGGTGACGACTACATCACCTCCGACGAGGGCTTCGCAAACGTCGCTTCCGAACGCCGTCTTGGACGGGTGCCAGTCTTGCTCGTCCGCATGAATGCGGATCTGGTGATGGGCGAGGAACTCAAGAAAACGGGCGCCGGCAATCTTTTCACCGTCTTCGGCGAGCCCGATATCGAGATCAAGAATGTGGACGACGAACTGCAGGTGCTCCTCCGCGGTGTCGATGTATATGACCCCAATACGGGTGAGACACGCAGCAATGACACCGACCAGATTGCCCTTTGGATGATCGACAGCGACTACAACGGGGAGTCATTCTTCGTCCGGCACTGTTATTTCACCGGGGGCCAAGACCCCTATACGCGACTGAAGCGCGCGCTGAAAACAGATATCGACGAGGAAGCTTGGGCCAGCCTTTACCGGACCGACTCCCGTCCTTTCTCTCAACCCCAGTCTGGCAAGATCGCCGTAAAGATCATCAACGATTACGGCGACGAGGTGATGAAGGTATTCACTATCTGAGATGAGTGGAGACCGTTAGCGCTGAGCTGACGCGCAGACCGTTCGCACCTCGCACCGTCGGCACCGCGACCCCGGGTTTGCCCGGTAGTCTCGCTCCCGGATTCGTACGGCCGCGTCGGCGAGGATTACTTCTGCCCGCCTGATTGCTTCTGGGTCAATTGCGACTGGTTGCCGCGAAGCAGCCTTTAGGTCGTGGATGAATGCGCCTCGAACATCAAGGCCCTCTCGACGTCCAGCGTCGACATAGACCTGCAACTGCAGCGAATGATCGTGGAGATCTCCTATGGTCGAGGTCTTGTAGTCCACTATGGCGAGCGCAGTGGGCACCCCACCTTCGTGATCGAGGATGATGTCGGCACGGCCGGAGACCGTAACACCCTCCAGATGCAACTCGAAGGGACGTTCGGTCTCCCATACCCGGTGCAGGTCGGCTTCGTACTCCTTCGTGTAGGTGATAACGAGCCGGCGGGCGGCGTCCTTAAGTTGTCGATGGGCGGGTTTGTTTGCCGTTGGCAGAAAGAAACTGGCGTCGAGGATGGCTTCGATCTCGACGGGCGTTGGTACTCGCTCTTTTGTCCTGGTTGCTTCCGCAACCGCCCGCATCACGTGATGAACGGCCTTCCCGTAACCCAACTCAGGCGCCAGCCGAGGCATGAAGCCGACGCGATCGCGTAGGCGGAACGCCATGCCGCATTCGATGAAGGTCGCAAGTTCGCTGTAGGTAATGGAGATCGGATCGCCATCACTTCGATCATCCATCTCGATGCTCGGAAGGGCAATGTCCATAGGATTTACCTCGAGATGTGCCAGCTCCTGAAAGTAGGGACTGGGTCTGGCTGCCTGCTTGATAACCCGCTGGTGACGTGACACTGACAACCAGTCGCGCGCTCGAGTCATAGCGACGTAGAAGAGGCGACGCTCGTCAGCGTCACTTCCCTCATAGCGGGGAGCGTCGAAACGATCTCGAGGTACCAACCAGGGTTGAACTTGGCCTGTTCGAGTGGTTGGGAATCGCTTGGCGGTCAGCGACGGAACGAAAACCACGGGCCATTCGAGGCCCTTGGCACGATGGATAGTCGTCAGGTCCACGGCGTCCAGAGCGAAGTCGGCCTCACCATCGAAGCCTTCGTAGGTACCTTGGGCGTAGTTGATGATGTGAAGTCCTAGATTCCGGTAGTACCACGATCCACGGTCTTCACCCCCCACCTGTTCGCCGGGGACATCCGGGTCGGGTCGAGCACGGCGACGTACTGACTCGTAGTCGGCCAGGAGGGACGAGAAGCGAGCCAGGGTGCCAAGTCGGTTTACCGTCAGGGCGCTGGAGAGATCCCAAGTTCGTACCGTCAGTTCGTCGAGCAGTTCGTACAGCTCGCCCACGAGGTCGGACGTGCGGTCGGTTCGTGGCACGGCTAACTTCCACTGTTGAAGAAACCGGCCAAGACGTTTGCGAGTAGCGCCAGAAAAATTGAAGACTTGCTCAAACTCGTCAAGTAATGCGACGTCGCTGATCCGGCGGGCCGGGCCGTATCCGTCTCGCCACTCTGTGTCGGTGAGCCAAGTGATGGTACGGCCGAGCACGACAGCTTCCGGTTGATCAAATAGGCCGGAACGTCCGCCTGGTTGAACGGGAATATCGAACGTGGCAAACTGTTCGACCAGTCGCGCGNNCACTTGGTGCGCTCCAGAGAACGACCTCGGGATCTGGGCCACCAGCCGATTGACGGTGGTGCGCCATAGTCTTCTCTATCCGGTCCGGAATACTCCTCGCAAAGTCGTTGGCAACGTCGATGATCATCGGACGGCTCCGTCGATTAGTGGTGATCTCGAAGGTCGCAACTGAAGGGTATCGATCAGGGAAAGTCATGATGTTGGATACGTCTGAGCCCCGCCACTGGTAAATAGCCTGCTGGTCATCTCCCACAACACAAACGTGCACCTGCGGTCCTGCTAGGAGCTCGATGAGTCGTTCCTGCGCGGGGTTGACGTCTTGATACTCATCCACGATCAAGTGACGTAAACGGCTATGTATTTCCGCTACCAGTTCAGG
>PMTL01000193.1 GCA_003168075.1 Acidimicrobiaceae bacterium | reverse complement strand
GTCCTTCTCCATCACGAGATCGGTACTCAGGAATGACTTGACGCGCAGCTCGAGTTCGTTGTCGCGTTGATTCGCTCCGGTGGGGGCGAAGGGGTAGAACGTGCCCTGTTTGATCAAGTACACCAATCGCAGCGATCCCTCGCCCGGCGGAGTGGCGGGCACGAAACCGAAGACCGCACACAGCAGCCGCGGGCCCAGTTCGTGCTCGACCATGGAGGTATTGGCCGCGTGGATTTTCGTGACGAGGCCGTCAACTGTCGGATCGTTGACGACGAGCCACTTGAAGCCGAGATCGTCGGTAGTGATCGAGAAGGAGTCCTTCACCTCGTCGAAGTTGAGCAGCTCTTTGATGTCGGCGTCGGTAGTGATCGTCGACTCGCCGCTGCCGGCCTTGAAGCACAACCCCGCCTGGCCCGACGTCACCAGGTCGAGCTCGCTCTGCAGGGTCAGAGCGGCGGTCGGCAGGGCGAAGATGTTGTCGAGTTGGGGCGCCACCTGTTTGGTGCGTCCGAACAGCGTGTCGCGCAGGCCCACTAGCCGTTGAGTTCGCGCTCGAGCTTGTTGAGGGCGTCGAGTCGCTTTTCCAGGGAGGGGTGTGTCGAGAACAACGACGCGGCGGAGCCACCGGCCAGAGCGGGCACGAAGAAGAAGGCGTTCATGCTCTCGGACTTGCGCAGATCGGTACGCGGGATCTTGCCCATATCGCCCGTGATGTGCACGAGGGCACTCGCGAGCACACTGGGCTTGCCGATCAGGATCGCACCCGAGCGGTCGGCGGCCAGTTCGCGATAGCGCGAGAGAGCCATGGTGAGCAGGTACGCGACCACGTAGATCACGATTGACACCAGCCAGGTCACCATCTCTATGAGCGCGGCGTTCTGGTTGCCGCGTCCGCCGCGTCCGCCACCGCCGAACATGGCGCCGAACATCGCGACGCGAGACACCATGCCCGCGAGCATTCCCACGCCCGAGGCGATCGTCATGACCGCGACGTCACGGTGTGCCACGTGGCTGAGTTCGTGGGCGAGGACTGCCTCGAGCTCTTCGTCGCTCAAGCGGTTCATGATGCCGCGTGTGGCGCAGATGACCGCGTGGCTGGGGTTGCGACCGGTGGCGAAGGCGTTCGGCATGTCCATGTCGGCCACTCCGACGCGCGGCTTGGGCATGTTGGCGAGCAAGCACAGCCGGTCGACGATCTCGTGCAGTTTCGGCTCCTGGGCGGGGGACACTTCGTGGGCGTGCATCGAGAACATCGCGATCTTGTCCGAGAAGTAGTACTGCGAGAAGATCAGCGCGACGACGATGAAGATGACCAGTCCGTAGGCCACCCCGAGAGAAATCAGCACCGTCGTGATGATCAGATACAGCACCACCAACAAGAGCCCGGTGATGAACATCCGTACGTTGAGTCCGTGGTCGGTCTCAATCTTGGTCTTGGCCATCTCAGGACTCCTGGTCCGTGGGGGCGCTGGGGGCGCTGGGGGTTGCTTCGCTCGTGGGCAGGCTCGACTGAGTGTCGCCCGTGGCCAATTGGGCCTTCATGGCGGCGAGTTGCGCGTCGACATTGGAACCGCCGCCACCGGCGTCAAGCTGGGCCTGGATGTCGTCGCCGGGGCTCGCGGTCAGATCAGTCAAGGCTCCCGAGGCTAGGAGCTCGTCGAGGGCGCCACTGCGCGCCTGCATCTGGGCGACTTTGTCTTGTGCGCGCTGCATGGCCGCTCCGGCGTCGTTCATCGACGTGGAGATGCCGCTGACGGCCTCTGAGACGTGGGCCGACGCCTCGGCTGCGGTGTAGGTGGCCTTGATGGTCTCCTTCTTCGTGCGAAACGCCTCGACCTCGGTCTGGAGCTTCTGGGCGGTCGCGGTGAGCCTGTCTTCTTGCTCGACGATTTGGGCGTGCTGGGTGTCGAGGTCCTTCAACTGCGTAGCGATAGCCTCGCGGCGCGTCAGCGCTTCACGGGCCAGGGGCTCGTTGCTCTGGGCGAGCGCCTGCTTGGCTTGATCGGCCAACTTGTCGCCCTGGCTCTTCAACTGTTCGGCCTGGATCTCGACGCGCTTGCGCGCGGTGGCGACGTCGGCAACGGCGCGCTTGACCTTGGTCAGGTTCTCGAGCTGTTGCTCGTAGGAGAGGTCCAACGTCTGGCGCGGGTCTTCGAGCTTGTCGAGGGCGGCGTTGGACTTCGCCTGGAAGATAGAAGAAATACGCTTGGCAATACCCACGGGGGCCTCCTTGGTGTTACCTCAGACTATTGGTTTTGCGGTACGCGCCGCACCCCTCGGACCGAGCGAAGGTTAAGAAAAGGGCTTACTTGCGCGGCAGCGTCCGGTCCTGTTCGGCCGCGTCCGCGGCGATCTCGTCACGGTACTCGCTCAAACGTTGGTTGAGTTCGGGGTCCGAGGTGCCTAGAATCCTCGCCGCGAGAAGTGCGGCGTTGGCCGCACCATTGATGGCGACGGTGGCGACCGGCACCCCCCGGGGCATCTGGACAATGGAAAGGAGTGAATCGAGGCCGTCGAGGCGCGCCAGGGCGACCGGCACACCAATGACCGGCAGGGTTGTCACCGCCGCCAGCATTCCTGGCAGGTGGGCCGCACCACCAGCGCCAGCGATAATCACGCGAAGGCCCCGCTCGTGCGCGCCGCGACCGTACTCGAGCATCGCCTCGGGGGTGCGATGCGCCGACACAACGTGGACTTCATGCTCGATCTCGAAGCGCCGAAGAACGACGGAGGCCGCGTCCATGACCTCGTAGTCGGTGGCGCTGCCCATCACGATGCCGACGACTGGATTCATCACGCCTCCTGGGTGGTCGTCCCGTACGCACGGGCACTATTCCATGCTCTCACGTGCAGAGCGTCCGGATCGTCGCCCACGGCGGTGACGTGGCCGAGTTTGCGACCCGAACGCCAGTCCTTGCCGTAGTCGTGTACGTGCACACCTTCGACGTGGCGCGCGTCCTCGAGTGATCCCGGCGTCGCCGCGCCGACGACGTTCACCATCACCGCCGCCGTACAGGTGGCGTCAGTCGGCCCGAGTCCCTGACCGCTCACCGCCAAGAGGTGGTTGGCGAACTGGCTCGTGGTCGCGCCTTCGATGGTCCAGTGGCCCGAATTGTGGGGCCGCAGCGCCAGCTCATTGATGAGCAGCGCGTCGGGTGTGACGAAGTATTCAACGGCCATGACCCCGACCAGTCCGACGTGGTGCGCGAGAGCGGTGCCGAGCTCTCGCGCGCGCGAGCGCAACGGCTCGTCGACGTCAGCGGGGAAGTCGACCTCGACGCACATCGCGTCGGACTGGACCGTGGTGACCAAGGGGTACGTGAGCACGTCACCGTCGATCGAGCGCACGACGACTTGGGCGACTTCGCTCAGTAGCGTCACGCGCTCCTCCACGACGACGTGGCCGCTCTTCAGCATTTCTCGCGCCAACGTCAGCGCCTCGGGCTTGGAGGAGGGGAACAGGACACCGCGGCCGTCGTAGCCACCGCGCGCCGCCTTGAGCACGGGCGCGGTAGCCAGATCGCGGATCCAGACCTCGAGTCCCACGAGGTCGTCGTCACTGCGCAGAATGAAGTGACGGGGAAGGGGAAAGCCCGCCGCGCTGAACTCACTTCGCTGCACCGACTTATCCACTGAAAATCGCAGGGCCGCGGGACTGGGGCGAAAGACGGCGCCGCGCGCCGCGAGAGCTTCCAAGAGTTCCAAATCCACTAGTTCGTGATCGAAGGTGACGACGTCGGTGACGCGGCTGAGTTGCCACAGGGCGGCTTCGTCGTCCGCGTTACCGAGGACGACGTGGTCGGCGGTCTCGACCGCCGAGTCCTGCGCTGAGGTTGCGAGCACGGTGAGTTCGACGCCGACGTCGTGGGCTTCGTCACCCATCATGCGCGCGAGTTGTCCGGCGCCCACGACGCCCACGCGTAACTGGGGATCTGGTGGGGTTCCCGACACGCATCCACGCTACCAATGCGACTTCACCGCCGGTCGCAGTGCGCGAGATCGCGCCGGCGCTCCGGTACAGTTGTCGGGTCAACGAGGAGTACCTATGAGAGCAGTGGCCAGCATTCTTTCGATCATCATCTTCCTCGCCTTCGTCACCGCGGGCGCACAGAAGTTGATCTTTAACACGATGGCCTCACAGACGGCCGAGCACCTGGGCTTCAAGAAGTCAACGTTCCAGCGGGTGGGCGCCCTGGAAGTACTCGGTGCCCTGGGCGTCATGATCGGTCTCGCCGCGAAGCACGGATCATGGTTGGCACTTTTGAACGAAGTGGCCGCGGGAGGCCTGTTGGCGTCGATGTTGGCCGGGACCGCACTGCACATGCGCAAGGGTGACGGGCTCAAGGGTGCGGCGCCCGCGGCGGCGCTCGGCCTGGTGTGTCTGGTCGAATTGATCCTTCGTCTCGCTTGAGACGCGTCTGGCTAGTTGGCGACGCGAGTGTGCTTGAACTCGTTGAGTTCGGGCTGTTCGACCATCAGTGTCACCAGCGAGTCGATGATCTTGATTGACGCTTGAGCGTCGTCGGTCGGCGGATTCATATAGCGCACGAAGGTTGCGTCAGGCCCCACGACGAACGTCGGCACCCCGAACGCCTCGTAGCGCTCCATCTCGCGAAAAGACTCTCCAATGACGCGGTGCGGACGACGCGAAGCGACGTCGGCTCCGACCTTGTCCACGTCGACGCCCAGGGGAGCGAGGACATCGTCGATTTCCTCCCTCGTGACCAGGCGGATGGCGCGTTCGTGACGGGCGCGAAAGAGTGCCTCGTGGGCCGTGAGGAAATGCTCGGGTTGCTCGTCGCGCACCGAGATGCTCACCGCCAGGGCGAGGAGGTCCGCATCGTGCTCGGAGTCGACCCAGACGTCGGGCGCGTCGGGGCCACGGTAGCCCTGGCTCATGGTCCAGGGGATGAAATCGACCTCGAAGTCGGCGCCCGCGGCGAGGGCCTTGACGACGTGCAAGTGGATGTTTTTAGCAAAGGGGCAGCGGTAGTCGTAGGAGAGGCCGAAGGAAGTCACCGCTCCAGCCTACGGATCAGCGCGGCGGAACCGGCACGCCTTGGGACCGACAAAGGTCCCGAAATGAACAGAAACGACACGCGCTCTTCGAAGGTGTCGCGGGAAAATTCCCGTCGTCGTAGTAGCGATTGATCTTCTCCCACGCGTTCGTCGCCGCGCCGGCGCGCGCCTTGATGACCACCTCGGAGACTGGGCGCTCGAGAGTTTCGCCCTGACTCACGTAGAGCAGGCGAATCTTGGTGGGACGCTCGCCGAGCTTCTCTTCGCACAGCACCGCGTAGAGCTCGGCGTTGGCGAAGGTCTGAGAGTCAAAATTGCGATTGGGCAACGATCCGGTTTTGTAGTCGACGATGACCAGGTTGCCGTCGTCGTCGCGGTCGAGTCGGTCCAGGATCCCAAAGAGCGGCGTCTCGCCGACGGTGACGCCGACGCGTAGCTCGATCCCTTCGCTGGTGACGTTGCGCGGATCTTCCATAGTGAAATACCGTTCGAGGATCACGGCCGTCTCGGCGAGGAGTCGGGCCTCTCCCGCCTCGTCGAGACCGATCTCCTGACGCACGTCCGGGGTGATCACGCTCGCCAGAGCGGGCTCGACAAAATTCCGCGCAGCGTCGATGGTCCGCGCGGGACCGTCGAGTTTCATCAACTGTTCGAAGATGTAATGCACGAAGCGCCCCTTGGCGCTCGCGTAGCTCGCGGGCTGGGGAATGCGTTCAACGGAGGCGTGTTGGTAGCGCCGCGGACACGCTTGGAAGTCGGCCAGTCGCGAGGGGGAGAGTGATTTCGGAAGGGGTTGTTCGAAGGCCATGGACTCACCGTAGGCGAGGGCACTGACACGATGGTGTGCCTCGGGGCTCCTACGCCGGGGCGAGCGCTCTGCTCACGCGTCGCGCCGGTGCCGACGACGAGGCGAGCTCGTCGGTTCGGTCCACCGGGTGCGAACTCGTCTCCTTCAGTGACCCCGCGCGCGGAGGCGGCGCGAGCATGTGGGGTGGCTCGTGTAGAAAGTAGGCGTGAAGAAACGCACCGTGGTGACTCGTCAAGGCCACCTCGTTCGCTCCACCAAATGGGCGGGCCTGACCACGGGTGACGCGGTGGTGGTCGACGGGGTCAAGGAGCGTCGCCAGAACTGGGTCTTCGTGGCCCACGTCACGAATGAGCACACCGATGAGCAGTGGGTCGAAGTGCGAGGCGGCCGCAACGGTGAGGCCAAAGGGCGTTCGTTTCGACCCGAGATGATCTTTCCGGTGTCGGCGAAGAAGAGGAGTCGCATCGTGGGACAATCGCTCGCCAACGCGCCCCAACTTCCGTTGTTCTAACGGATTAGTCCTCGTCAGCCTCGAGGAGGTAGCCGACGCCCGGGACTGACCGGATCATCTCACCCTGCTCGTCGCCCAGTTTGTGGCGCAGCCGGTGCACGTACGCGTGGACGTACTGCGCCTCTTCGCCGTAACCGACGCCCCACACCGCACTCAGGATCATCTGGTGGGTGCAGGTTCGGCCCGCGTGACGCGCCAAGAAGGACAGCACTTCGAACTCCTTGGTGGTCAATTTGACGTTGTGGTTGGACAGATTTGCTTCGTGATGCACGAGGTCCAGCGTGAGCTCGCCCACGGTGACACTCGCCGCCTCGGCTACGTCGGTCTCACTCGCGCGGTGTCGGAGGGCGACGCGGATCCGCGCCTCCAGCTCCGCCATCGAAAAAGGCTTCGTGACGTAGTCGTTGGCCCCCCCGTCGAGGGCAGCGACCTTGCGATTCTCAGCCCCGGTCGCGGACAAGATGATGATGGGAACCTCGCTCCACTCTCGGATGCGCCGACACACGGTCAGACCGTCCATGTCGGGCAGGCCGATGTCCAAGATCACCACGTCGGGCTGGAGGAGTGCTGTCTGGGCCAAACCACCATCGCCGTTTTCCACGGTGGTTACGTCGTGTCCCTCGGACTGTAAGCCCAGGCGCAATGCGCGAAGCAGCGATCGGTCGTCGTCGATGATGAGGATCTTGGCCATAATTATGAAGGAACCTCGGTCCCGGTCGGATGCATGGAGACCACGAACATGGCACCACCGGCGGGCGCCTCCTCGTACCATAGGTGGTCGCCGTGCGCCTCGACAAACGTGCGCGCGATGGTGAGCCCGAGTCCCGCCCGACCCCCGGTGTCGAA
>PMTL01000188.1 GCA_003168075.1 Acidimicrobiaceae bacterium | reverse complement strand
CGTCGATGAGCGCCCACTCGAAGCTCAGTCGCCGCGTCGTCGTATCGATCCACTTTTCGCAGGCCTGGTAGAGGCGCTCGAGGGGATAGCGACGATTGAGTGGCACGAGTTCATTGCGGGTGTCGTTGTTCGCCGCGTGCAAGCTCACCGCCAGAGTTAGCGGCAATCCTTCCGCCGCGAGACGTTCGATCGCCGGCGCGACGCCCACCGTGGAGACCGTCAGGTGGCGAGCGGACATACCGCGGTATTCGTGCAGACGCTTGACGACGCCCACCGTCACGGGGTAGTTGGCTAGGGGCTCGCCCATCCCCATGAAGACCACGTTCGAGAGACGGCGTGGAGCCGCAGCACGAGCAGCGAACATGACCTGCTCGATGACTTCACCCACATTGAGCTGGCGGCTGAAACCCGCCTGACCGGTGGCGCAAAAAGTGCAGCCCATGGCGCAGCCCGCCTGGGACGAGACGCACACCGTGACGCGCTCGGCGTAACTCATCAGGACGGTCTCAATCGTCGCGCCGTCGTGGAGACGGAACACCCACTTGCGCGTCGCTCCGCGATCGCTGGTGACGTCATTGGCCACCTCGAGGGCCGGCGGAAACTGCGCCGCGAGACGACTGCGCAAGGCTTTGGGTACCGTGGTGATATCAGCGACGTCGAGTCCTTCGTCCCAGAGCCCGCGCCACACCTGCGCAACGCGGTAGCGTGGCTCATTCACCAGTTGCGCCGCGAGTTCCGCGGGTTCTAAGTCGTAGACCGAAGGCACCACACCACGCTAGGCCACGCGGCGGTTTTGCCATTCAGCACCAGTGCGGTCTGGCAATCTCTGCTTGACTCGAAGTGAAGCGTAGCGACAAAGGAGTGCCATGGAACTAGAGAACACCGCCGCCCTCGTGACTGGTGGAGCGTCGGGTCTGGGCGAAGCAACCGTCCGCGCCTTGGCCGCCCGCGGGGCGCGCGTCGTCGTCGTGGACCTCAACGAAGCGAGCGGGCGCGCCGTCGCGGAGTCCGTCAACGGTGTCTACGTTCAGTGCGACGTCACCAACACCGAGCAAGTGATCGATGCGCTCGGGTCCGCCACCGCCCTCGCCCCCCTGTGGAGCGTGGTCAACTGCGCCGGAATCGCGTGGGCGCAGCGCACCATCGGTAAGGACGGGGAATACGCCTCCGCGCACGACCTCGAGGTCTATCGCAAGATCATTGAAGTCAACCTGATTGGCACTTTCAACGTATGTCGATTGGGCGCCACGGCCATGAGCCACAACTCGCCCGACGACGATGGATCCCGCGGAGCTATCGTCAACACCGCGTCAGTCGCGGCGCAGGACGGTCAGATCGGCCAGGTGGCCTACTCCTCGTCCAAGGGCGGCATCGTCGGCCTCACGTTGCCGTTGGCGCGCGACCTCGCGGCCATCGGCGTGCGGGCGAACTGCATCTTGCCCGGGCTCATCGACACCCCGATCTACGGTTTCGCTCCGGAATCCGAGGAGTTCAAGGCGCGCCTCGGACTCGGCGTGCTCTTCCCCAAGCGCTTGGGGTTCGCGGCGGAGTACGCGTCGTTGGTGGTGGAACTGCTGACCAATAGTTACATGAACGCCGAGTGCGTGCGTCTCGACGCGGGCATCCGAATGCCCCCGAAATAGCTCAGCTCACCACGTCACGGCGTACGTAACGCCACAGACCCAACACTCCCACGACGACTCCGACGAGACTCACCCACGCGAGGCCGCCGAGGTCGAATGGTTGCACGGGCACCGCTCGCAAGTAATGAAACGGGTCGGACTGCAGCACGAGGGCCGGCCAATTCAAAATGGGACCCAGCGCTTGCACCACGTAGGTCACCAGTACGAAAATCGACCCCACGGCGAAAGTCACTCGTGGCGCGCGACTCACCAACCAGATGGTTCCCCCCACCATGAACGGAACGAGCCCAAGGGCACTCAGGACCGCCTCGGCGACGGTTGCTATCGACATACTGGTGCCGCTCAGTCGTACGCCGCACCACATCGTCACGATCGTCGCTGCGGCGGCGATCGTGACGGCGAGCAGTGCACTCGTCACTACGCTCACCAGCCACGCCACCCGGCGCGGACCGGTGGCGAAGGCCACGTCGAGGCGTCCCTTCACTTCGTCGCTCGCGACCGAAGAGATCCACGACACCACTAAAAATGTGAAGGCCACCGACATCACCACCGACGACAAGGCAATAAACCCGATTCCGGTGACCATGGCCCCAAATCCCCAGCGAGTGAGTAGCGCCACGTACCCGGGATCCGTCTTCGCCAGCGACACGAGGGCGTGGGTCAGATAACCCAGGATGCCACCGAATGCGGCCAGCCCCACCGTCCACCATCGCCACACGCTCGAACGCTCGCGCCACGCGAAGGTCCACGTCGAACCCAGCAGGAAGGGCTTGGCCGACGCTGAATCGGGGTGGGTCCACAGTGCGCCACCCACGTCGCGGCGACCTTGCAGCCACCACACAATTCCGACGACGATGACGGGTCCCGCCAGGGCGGGAACCAGCGCCGTGCCATCGGTCGGTTGGAACGCCCCGACCTTCTCCACCCACCCAAAGAACGTTGCGTCGCGCAACCACTGCGTCGAGGGACTCGCGTCGGCGACCACGCGGATGAAAAACGCGACAACGACCACCGCGAGCGCAACCTGGCTCGCACTGCGCCGAGGCGCCACGACCTGAGCGGCGAGGAGGCCAACCACTGCGCCCGACCACGCGGTCGCCACCACGCCCAGAGCGAAGTACGCCGACCCCCCGGGAGTCTGTCCGCCCGCGAGCAGCACCAGCCAGGACGCGGCACCCACGGTCGCTCCCATTTCTGCCAGAACCAGAGTCGTGGTGCGCAACACCGAGTCACGGTTATGGCGGCCCAGCACCAGAACATCCCAGGATCCGTCGTCCTCGTGGGCGCGTGTCAATCGCGTAGCGGCCAGAGCGGCCCACATCGCCACCGTCAGCAACAGAAAGGCGCCCATTTTCCACACGACGAAGACTCCGCCATTGTCGAGATTCGATACGCGGCCGTACAGCGCGGCCACCGCAGGATTTCGCACGAGGGGAATGAGTCCCAACATGCCAGCCGCTCCGCCGCTCGCCACGAAAGAACGCAGCCCGATTTCGATGACGCCAGCGATGAGCACCGTGACGATGATCGTGCTCGAGCGCGTCTCTCGCCACACCACCGCGCGTACGGAAGTGACCGATCGGCTCACGGAGCTGCGGGCTCGTCGTAATAACTCAGGAAGATCTCTTCGAGTGACGCTTCGCGACCGTGTACCGCAGTCACCTTCGACCCGGCGAGCGCCGCGAAGAACGGCACGGGCGAACCAGTGATGCGCACCCGCACGCCGTCAGGTAGCTCTTCGACGTGGGTCACACCCGTGATCGTGCTGAGGTCGCCCGCGTCGCCGATGACGTCGAACTCGACGCCAATTCGAGTCTGTAGCTCGGTCACGTCGGCGACGTTCACTAGTTTTCCGTCACGAACCATCGCCACGCGACTGCACAGGTGCTCGACTTCACTGAGCATGTGCGAACTCAGAAAGATCGCCTGACCGCGGTCACGCGCCTCGACCACGCACTCGCGGAAAACCCGCTCCATCAGTGGGTCCAGCCCTGAAGTGGGCTCGTCGAGCAAAAGCACCTCGGCCCTGGTGGCGAAGGCCCCAATCAACGCTACTTTCTGACGATTGCCCTTGGAATAGGCGCGCAGTCGTTTGCGCGTATCGAGTTCGAAACGCTCGATGAGTTCTGTGGTGTAGGCACCGTCGGTGCTGCCGTGCAGTGAGGCCAACAATGTCAGTGTGTCCTCGCCGGTCAACTGGGGCCACAGCGAGACGTCTCCAGCAACGTAGGCCACCCGGGCCCGCGCTTCGTCAGAACCCGCCGGGAAACCCAGAACGTGCACCGAACCCGACGTCGGGCGCAATAGGCCGAGCGCGAGTCGTAGAGTCGTCGACTTACCGGCACCGTTGGGTCCCAGGAAGCCCACTACTTCGCCGGGTTCCAGCGAGAGTGAGACGTGATCAACGGCACGCGTCGTCCCGAAGTCCTTGACCATATCGTTGATGTCGAGCGCGCGAGTGGCCACCTGTTGAAGTTACCGTGTCGTGACGAGGGTCCAACTACCCCGCGTTGAGGAACTACGGCAGTGCAATATCGCGATACTCGCGCGCACGTTCGCGTTCTTCGTCACTCACGTCGCTATCCCTCACGGGCACCACCAACGTCCAGTGCAGTCCCACGGGACAATACTGCGCACGACGCCAGCCCAAGCGCAGCGATTTGATGGAAACGCCCGGCACCCACAGGGTCATGAAGAGATGACCCGCTCGACACCGCACCAGTGTGCGTCCGCCCATTCCGGCGTACCCGCGTCGTCGCGCGACGACGGTGGCAATGGCATAGAACACGACAGCGCCCAGAATCGCGGCGCGTCGTTTGGATTTAGTCCTCACCCGACAGCCCTCCAAACGACCTCGCCGTCACGGATCTTCTCGACCTCGATTTTGGCCCAAAGGTACTGCACCCGCTCACTCGCCGACGACGTCGCACCAATGAACCAGCCCGCACCCAGAAGTGCTATCGAGACCACCGCCGCGCCAGCGCGGGATCGTCCCATCAGAACAAGTCCCCGCGTGGCGACGCACCCGATGCACGATGCGCGGTACGCTGCGAACTTCTCTCTCACCCGGCCGCCTTTCGTAGCAGTACAGCTATACGGGGCGCCACCACCCGTTCACAATAGCTAACCCGATTCCGAGCGTACTCACCCAGTCATCGACCACGTCAGGCCGAAAGCCAACTTCTCACACCACGAAGGCACTCCGCACTTCATCGCATCACGCCTCCGACAACAACGTGCACTTCATCACAATGTCCGTGACTGCGCCTTCAACACGTTTCGGTCAGAACACTCCACGCTGGGAAGAGGCCACCCCGAGTAGTGAAATTGGCGCGTGCCCCAAGAGACACCAGCTCCGACACAATGTGGTCCGTTGCTCGCCTCACTCAACGTCGCTCGCCCAGCGACCGCGAAAACGTCGTCGTTCGTCAGAACTGAAGCTCCTAGGCCGCGATAGCGTCCAACTCAGCCACGTCCTCGTCAGAGAGCGCCAGCGACGAGCCGGCCACGTTCTGGAGCAGGTGCACCCGCGAAGAAGTCCCCGGGATCAACAAGATGTTGGCCGATCGCTGCAAGAGCCACGCCAGCGCTACCGCCATGGCGGTGGCATCGAGTCGAACGGCAATCGACGTCAGCACGCCTGACTGCAGTGGCGTGAAGCCACCAAGAGGGAAGTAGGGGACGTAGGCGATGTTCTGTTTCGCCAGCTCGTCAATGAGGTCGTCGTCGTCTCGATTGGCAATGTTGTAAAAGTTCTGGACGCACACCACTGGCGCGATGGACCGGGCCTCGGCAATCTGTTCCGCCGACACGGTACTCACGCCGAGGTGACGAATCAGACCCTGTTGCTGCAACTCCGCGAGGGTGGTGAATTGCTCCTTGAGCGTGCCGACCTCGGATCGACTCATTCCGCCCACGCGCAGGTTGACAACGTCCAGGACATCAAGTCCCAAGTTGCTCAGATTGTCGCGTACCGCCTGGCGTAGCTCCTCGGGTGTCCTCGCGTGCGGCCAACCACCGTCAGCGTCGCGTCGCGCACCCACCTTGGTCACCAGATGCAGGGAATCAGGGTAGGGGTGAAGTGCCTCCTTGATGATCTGATTGGTGACGTGCGGACCGTAGAAATCGCTGGTGTCAATGTGATTGATGCCGAGGCCGACCACTTCTCGCAAGACTGCAACGGCCTCGTCAGGGTCGGTGGGTGGACCAAAGACGCCGGGGCCTGCCAATTGCATGGCCCCGTAGCCCATTCTGGTAAACGTCAGCCCTTCGGCGACGGTGTACGTGCCACCAAGGCGTTGCCGGTCAGTCATAAGAAAGATTCCTTTCGTCGCGGTCATTGCCGCTCTCGCGCGCGTACTGCGAACGACTCGGCCATCGGGACATTCAAGCGCGAGCCTATCGGGACGAGTTCCACGTCACTTCCACCGAGAAACTGGGGTGGCGACGATACGTCGGTCCGGTGAACCGACATTGCGGCCTGGCGAAAGACAGCGTTCGTGGACGTTAGAAGTTGCTGGTGTCGGCTACGTTGTCGAATCGCGCAAATTCACCACGCCACGTCAGGTGCGTGGTTCGCGTCGGTCCGTTGCGATTCTTGCCCACGATGATCTCCGCTTCAGCCTTCTTGTCATTCGGCACCTCTCCATACTGTTCGGCTCGGAACAAGAAGAGCACGACGTCCGCGTCCTGTTCGAGCGAACCCGACTCGCGCAGGTCACTCATCATCGGCCGCTTGTCAGCGCGTTCTTCGAGCTTTCGCGACAACTGCGACAACGCAATCACGGGACAGCCGAGTTCACGCGCGAGGATCTTGAGCGAACGACTCATCTCGGACACTTCGACCTGTCGATTCTCGGCCTTGCCTCGCGAACTCATCAGCTGCAAGTAATCGATGATGACAACCCCGAGGTCGCCATTTTGCTGCTTGATGCGCCGCGCCCGAGATCGCACGTCCATCACGGTGAGGCTCGGGTTGTCATCGATGAACACCTTGGCCGACTGCAGGTAGCCGAAGGCGTCTTGGGCTCGATTCCAGTCGGCGTCACTGAGGTCGCCGGTGCGCAATTTCGACGAGTCGATGCGTGCGGTCGAGGCGAGGATACGCTCGGCCAGCTCCTGGCGGCTCATCTCGAGCGAAAAAAACAACGCCGGCCGGTTCACAACCGCGCCGACGTGGGTCAAAATCCCTAGTGCGAAGGCCGTTTTACCCATCGCTGGGCGCGCTCCCACAATCGTGAGACTGTGTGGTTGGAGTCCTTGGAGCACCAGGTCCAAGGACTTGTACCCAGTCTCGAGTCCGTTGAACTGGCCGCGCGTCTCGCCGCGCTCTTCGAGGATATTGGCCTCGGCGACGAGCAGTCGCTGCAGGGGCGAGACTGTGTCGATGCGGTTGGTGTCGCCGATTTGGTTGATCTTGCGCTCCGCATCGTCAATCAGGCCGACAACGTCGTCGGTCGCGATATAGGAGTCGTCCACGATCTCGCCGGCTACGGCGATGAGACGGCGCTGCTGCGCCTTCTCATGCACAACCTCAGCGTAGTGGCGCGCATTGGCCGCCGACGGGGTATTCATCTGCAGTGACGACAGCAGGCCCACTTCCACGGCTGCGGCACCTTGTTCTTGGAGCTTGGCTTGCACGGTCACGTAGTCGACGGGTTCGCCAGCGTTGGCGAGAGCCAAAATTGCTGAGAAAATCTGAGCGTGCAATGGACGATAGAAATCCTCGGGTTCCACAGTCTCGTAGGCAATCGAGACCGCCTCGGGCGACAGGAGCATCGCACCAATCAGGGACTCTTCCATCTCGATTGCGTTGGGGGGTACTCGTCCAACCGAGGAAGGAGAAACGGTGCGGCCACGGTCGGATTCAAGTTGCGTCATCAGACTTCAACGGTCGTCGAAAAGGCCTGTGGCTCGCAAGAACAACAACGTGGGGAAATCCCTGTGCGTAAAGCATGGCACCATGATGACAAGTACCTGTCACACGCCGCGACAGCACGAAGCCGGAGCCCACGGCCCCGGCTTCGACACAACTGTACGAAATGTTACTTCGCGACGACGTCCACTTTGATGCTAGCGACGACGCCCTCGAAGAGTCGAGCCGATACGGTGGCCGTTCCGACTTCCTTGAGGTGCTCGTCCATAATGATCGCGTGGCGGTCCAAGGAGATATTCGTCGCGGTGCGAAGCGCGTTGACAATATCCGCCTCGGTCACCGAACCAAAGAGTCGACCATTGGAACCGGCACGCGCCGCCACCGTCACTGTCGCTCGCTCAATAACGGCGCGCTGGGTCTCGGCAGCGGTGCGGCTCTGCGCGTCACGCAGGTCGCGGGCCTTGCGCATGGACGCGGCCTGGAGTTCCATGGTGTCGTTGGCCTTCAAGGCGGCCCCCGTCGGCAGGAGAAAGTTGCGGGCGTAGCCCGACTTCACCTCGACGATGTCGCCACGGCGCCCAACACCGCGCACGTCGCTACGGAGAAGAACCTTCATTCGCCGGCCTCCTCAACCACGACGTCGGACTCGACCGTCTCCTCGATCACGTTCACGACGGCGGCCTCAACTTCAGACGGACGCTCCGCGGCGTCGCGGTCGGGACGCGGACCACGCGGACCACGGTCGTCGCGTCCACGTCCACCGCGGCGCTCGGTCACGGTGCGCTGGGTGTAGGGCAGTAACGCCAACTCGCGCGCGGTTTTGATCGAGTCGGTGACATCGCGCTGGTGCTGCTGGCAGTTACCCGACACTTTGCGGCCACGAATCTTGCCGCGATCCGAGATGTACTTACGCAACTGCGCGAGGTCCTTGTAGTCAACCGTGCCGACGCCGTGCTGACAGAAGGAACAGGGCTTCTTCTTCGCACCGCGACGGGTGTCAATCTTCGGTGCCCTCTTGGGCAGAGTGGGCATATTCTTACGGGGCATTAAAAGGGCTCCTCATCAAAAGCGTAGGTACTGGGTTCATTGGTACGGGTCGGGGCCGGAGCGGGTCGATCGGCGTAGCCGGATCCGGATCCGGATCCACCCTCGTTGCGCGGCGTGCGGGTAACCGCCGCGGTCGCCCAACGCAGGGACGGGGCAATCTCGTCGGCGACGATCTCGAAGGCGTTACGCTTCTCGCCGCTCTCGGTCTCCCAGGAGCGTTGCTCCATGCGACCGGTCACGACGACGCGCGCTCCCTTGGTGATCGACGACGCAGCGTTCTCCGCCATCGAGCCGTAGCTCGAGACGTCGAAGAACGAGGTCTTCTCTTCCCACTCCTGGGTCTGACGGTTCTGCCAGCGGCGGCTGACGGCGACGGAAAGTCGCAACGCCGCCTGACCCGAGTTGAGAAACTTCAGTTCGGGGTCGCGGGTGACATTACCCACGACGGTGATGGTGTTATCGGCCATTAGTTCTCCTTAGTCGCGAAGCGTCCGAACCTACGCCTGGGCCGTGACACGGCTGGCGTTGGCTCGCTCGTGGCGTCGAAGAATCTTGAAGCGCAGGACTTCGTCCGACAGGGTCAGGATTCGGTCTAATTCGTCAACCGTGGTCGACTCACCAGTGAACTCCACGAGGACGTAGTAGCCCTCTTTGCGCTTGTTGATCTCGTACGCCAAGGGACGCTTGCCCCAACGGTCGATGGTTCCCGGAGTTCCGTTGTTCGAACGGATGGTCTCCAAAGCCCGATCGAGGGCAACCTGGATGGCCTGCGCGTCGACAGCCGTGTCGAACACAATCATTGTTTCATAGGGCCTCATGGCCACTTTCCTTTCCCTCTGGTCCAGACGAGTCCGGGCTCTGCGGAAAACAGAGCAGGATGTGTGGTACTTCCCCGCGCTTGCGAGAACGAAGAGTCTAGCCCACGACCCGAAAATTGGCTAGTCGAGCAGTTCTGCGGGATTCTCGTAGGACTCGTCGTCCCCTGGGAACGACCCGTCTCTCACGTCCTGGGCGTACCTCGCGACCGCGTCAGTCATAGCCGCACCCAGATCCGCGTAACGACGCACGAACTTCGGGGGTGGACGCTTGGTCATCCCCACCAGGTCGTGGATGACCAGAACCTGTCCGTCGGTATCAGGACCTGCGCCGATTCCAATCGTCGGAATGTCGAGCGCCTCGGTGAGCTGGGTGCCCACCATTCGCGGTACTCCCTCGACGACGAGGCAGTAAATACCTTCGCTCTGGAGAATAAGAGCGTCTTCCAGGAGCAATTTGGCGGCGTCGCGCGTCTTGGCTTGGACCTTGTAGCCGCCGAAGGCGAGCACGCTCTGGGGGGTCAGACCGAGGTGTCCCATCACGGGGATCTCGGCATCGAGTAGGGCGCGCACCACCTCACGTCGAATCGCGCCACCTTCGAGTTTGACGCTCTGGGCGCCGGCGCGGATCAGCTCACCGGCGTTCGCAACTGCGGCGTCAGTGCCGACGTGGTAGCTGAGCCACGGCATGTCGGCCACGATGTGCGCCTTGGGCGACGCGGCGGCGACGGCGCGCACGTGGTGCGCCATTTCCGCCGTCGTCACGTGAAGGGTGTCCTCGTGACCCAGCACCACGTTGGCAAGCGAGTCACCCACCAGCAAGACGTCCACCCCGGCCGCGTCGGCGTACCGCGCGGTCGGCTCGTCGTAGGCGGTGACCATGACGATGGGCGCGGCGCCGAGGCGGCGCTTGTGCGCGCGAAGCGACGGGACGTTGTTGGTCATTGTCCCGACCGGCTCTGCTTGGCGATCACTCGGCGCGCGGGTCGCCCACCGGCCGCCCACTTGCGCACCAGATGGTGGAATGAGCACCCCGTACAGACCTCGACCGCGTAGCACTGTACCGGTTCGGTTCGGCGCTCGAGTTTGAGCAGCTCGGCGCGCGAGGTCGGACAGGTTCCGCCCGAGGGCAATCGGGCTCCAAACACGTAAGTCACTTCGACGAGTTCCACGTCCGCGCAGACCGGACACGTCTCGCCGGTGGAGCGACCGATGTTCCTTGCGGCGCGCAGCAACTCAGGGTGGGCGTCGCAGACGTCGCTCGCGCGCAACGTTCCTGCGGCGATTTTGGCCAACAGGGCGTGTCGCACCAATCCGAACTCAACGACGGCTCCATCGGCCGTAGTGGTACGAAAGCTCGAATCCATTAGGGCTGACATTACCAATCGCCGTTGAGAATTGGTCTTATCGTCATATTCTCGTCACGACGTCACGTTCGATATATCGAAATGATATAATGTTTCGCATGTTGGATATCGCCATATTGGGTCTTCTCATGGACCGTGACCACCACGGCTACGAGATCCGCACCCAAGTCCGCGACCGTTTGGCAGTCTCCTCCACCATCTCCTTCGGCTCGATTTACCCCGCCCTCAACCGCCTCGAGCGTCAGGGATTCGTCGAGGCCGTGGTGACCAGCGGGTCGCGCGGCAACGCGCTCTCCACCGGCTCGCTCTCGGGTGAGCGCGCATCGCTTCGCGCGTTGCGCACCACGCAGGGACTCGGACGTCGATCACGAAAGGTCTACCGCATCACCCCGCGCGGCCGCGAGGAGTTCGTTTCGCTGCTCGGGGACCCGGCGACACTCGACGACTCGCGCAACTTCTCGCTGCGCATGGCTCTCGCCAAATACCTGACCCCTTCTCTTCGCGTGACGCTGCTGGAGCGTCGCCGCACCGATCTTGTGGAGCGACTGGCTGAAATGCAGACCGGTTCTCGCAATGAGCAACTCGACACCTACGCTCGCAGCGTCATGGCGCACGCGGCCAAAGGCGTCGAATTGGACCTCGAGTGGATCGGCAATCTGTTGTCCACCGAACGTAGTAATCAGCAAACCTTCGCGCCTGAAGCGAAGTAGGAAAGGAGAGCCATGGAAAAAATTCGCGTGGCCATCGCCGGCGTCGGGAACTGCGCCAGCTCACTCATCCAGGGTGTTACGTACTACAAGGACGCAAAGGCCGGCGACAACGTTCCGGGCCTGATGCACGTGGTCCTAGGTGACTACCACGTCAGCGACCTCGAATTCGTGGCCGCCTTCGACGTCGACGCCTCCAAGGTCGGCAGCGACCTCGGTAAGGCCATCGAGGGTGGACAGAACAACACCATCAAGTTTGCCGATGTTCCGCCGCTCGGCGTAACGGTCCAGCGCGGACCGACGATGGACGGACTCAATAAGTACTACCGCGCCGTCATCGACGAGTCGCCGGTCGAGTCCGTCGACGTCGCCCAAGCGCTGCGCGATAGCCGCGCCGAAGTCCTGGTCTCGTACCTTCCCGTCGGTTCGGAGGACGCTCAGCGCTACTACGCCCAAGCCGCCATCGATGCGGGCTGCGCTTTCGTGAATGCGATCCCCGTTTTCATTGCCTCGGACCCGGTGTGGGCCAAGAAGTTCGCCGACGCCGGCGTGCCGATTATTGGAGACGACATCAAGAGCCAGGTCGGCGCCACCATCGTGCACCGTGTTCTCACGCGCCTCTTCGAGGACCGCGGCCTGGCCCTCGACCACACCTACCAACTCAACGTCGGCGGCAACATGGACTTCAAGAATATGCTCGACCGCGAACGCCTCGAGTCAAAGAAAGTCTCCAAGACCCAGGCCGTGACATCGCAAATCGAAAACTACGTGATGGCCGCCGACGACGTCCACATCGGACCGAGCGACCACGTGCCGTGGCTCAAGGACCGCAAGTGGGCCTACATCCGAATGGAGGGCCGCAACTTCGGAGACGTGCCGCTCAACGTCGAACTCAAGCTCGAAGTGTGGGACTCGCCCAACTCAGCCGGCGTCATCATCGACGCGGTGCGCTGCGTGAAACTGGCCCTGGACCGTGGTATCGGTGGACCCATCATCGGACCCAGCGCCTACTTCATGAAGTCGCCCCCGGTGCAGTTTCACGACGACGTCGCGCACGACATGATCGAAGAGTTTGCCGGCGGCGGCGAGAACCCCGTCTGGCCATAGTTCCCCCCAGTTACAAGGCACAACCCCCGCCCTCGGCGGGGGTTGTGCTGTTAGGGGGACATCTTTGAACCAACCCTTCGGCGTGCCCACTCGTCGTTACTGGGTGCAGTGACGGCGCCGCGACCAGCACGAATTTCATCGCCGCCAACCCACTAGGACTGCTCGCTCCACCACTCTCGCAGCCGATGCGTCGCTTCGACCTTGGAGATCTCGCCCTCCTCGCGTCGGATCTCCATAAGGAACGTCATGGCTCGCCCGACTATTGGTCCGGGACGTAATTCAAGTAGCTCCATCACCTCGACACCGTCGAGCGCCGGCCGTTGGTTGTCAAGGTCTTCTTGCTCACGAAGTTCCGCGATGCGCGCCTCGAGCTCGTCCATTCTGCGCGACAACTCGGCCGCCTTGCGCCAGTTACGCGTCGTACAGTCACAACGAGTGAGTTCATTGAGTTCAGCCAAGAGAGGTCCCGCATCGTTCACGTACCGCCGCACGGCTGCGTCGCTCCAGCCCAGTTTGTAGGTATGAAAGCGAAGGTGCAGCTCGACGAGCATGCTGACGTCGTCGATCATGTTGTTCGAATACTTCAGGTCCATCATGCGTTTGCGCGTCATCTTGGCGCCCACGACTTCGTGGAAGCGAAAAGAGACCCCCTCGTCGGTAATAGCTCGAGTGGGGGGCTTACCGATGTCGTGGAACAGCGCCGCCAGGCGCAACGTCAGTAGCGGTGACGTCTTGTCGACCACGGCCCACGTGTGTTTCAAGACGTCCTTGTGGTGATGAATCGGGTCTTGTTCGAGTTGCAATCTCGGCAGCTCGGGGAAGAAATGCTCCGCGAGCCCCGTGCGTACGATGAAGTCGAGGCCAATCGACGGCCGTTCGGTCACCATCAAGAGATCAAGTTCGGCGCGAATCCGCTCTTCGGAGACGATGGTGAGCTTTTGCGCCGTCGCAACAGCGGCGGCCTCGAGAGCCGGATCAATCGAGAGGTCGAACCGGGCGGCAAACCGCGCGGCGCGTAACATCCGCAATGGGTCGTCGCGAAAAAGGATCTCGGCATCGATCGGGGTTCGCAATACCCGGTCGTGCAGGTCGGCGAAACCGCCAAAAAAGTCAAAGAACGTCTGCACGCCCTCGGGTTGAGCGACGAGGTTGACGACGTCGAGAGCCAAAGCGTTGATCGTGAAATCGCGTCGGCTCAAGTCGGCTTCGAGCGAGTTGCCCCACTGTACGGCGGGCTTGCGTGAATGGTCCACGTACTCCTCGGAACGAAACGTCGTGACTTCCGCCTTCAGACCGTTGACGCGAAGGACGCCGCCAATGGTGCCAAAGGAGCGGCCTTGCTCCCACAAACCACCGCACAGCGGCGTCATCAATCTCGCGATGTCCTCGGGACGGGCGTTCGTCGTGAAGTCAATTTCGAAATCCTCACCTGGTTCGATGTCCAAAATGGCGTCACGAATCGACCCCCCCACCGCGTAGAGGCTGAAGCCCGCTTCATCGAATGCACCAGCCAGTGGGGCCGACCACTGCGCGAGGCGCGCGAGGCGTTGAGGGAACTCGTCGAATGCATTCACTGCGAATGAAGGGTAGTGGGAGACCCCACACCATCGCCGCCGAAGGTAGCCTGTGTCAGCATGTTCCACCGATTTTCGACCTGGTGGCGGGCGCTTAGCGTCGTACTCCTTGGCCTCGCGACGCTCACGTGGCCTTCGCCCGCGCAGGCTGAGGCGACGGCGGATTTTTCAGTAATTTCCCAAGACGCCGTGGCGAGTCTGTCGAACGCGGGCGCGTCCAGCTTCAACCTCGACCTTTCAATCCCCAATGGCGCCACCAACAACGTGGTTCTGAGCGCTTTCCCCGAGCTCGTCTACCGATCCCAAGTGTCAGCCATCATCGCCGGCGACGGCACAACTGGGGCGCCAGTGGCCTCGACCGGCGTCATCACGCCCACCTGCGCCACGGGGTCGACGCTGGACTTGAAGATTTCCCTCTTTAGCGCCCTGGGCACCGGGGCGAGCCACCGCTGTGGTTCACAACCAGTACATCTACGCCTGCCCTGTCATGCCGCGGCGTGTGACGGGGTGTACCCGCTCTCGATCGTGGTGAACATTAATAACGTCCGCCACATCGAATGGTCGCTGATTGCCGTGCGCGCGTCGAGCGTGCTGAACCCGTTGCTGGTCGACTTCGTACCCGTGGTCGACCCCACGGCGTGGAGCTCGCCCGAACTCGCCGAGTCCAACTTCGCGGTCATCGCCAAGTATTCGACGATGCCCCTCACCCTGGCCGTCGACTATCGCCCGCTGAGTCGAGCACTGTTGAGCTCGTCAGGTTCGAAATCTAAATGGAGTACAGCGCTGTCCAGCGCGCTCAAGAGCCCCGAGCATCGAGCCATTGCCGCACCGCCATCCAGCGTCGACTTCGCGGGACTGGCCGCAAATGGCTTCGCTTCGGAGGTGCCACGACAAATCACTCTCGCCAGTCAATTCCTCCAAACCCTCACCGGCCGGAGCACCGATGGACCGGCGTACTTCGCGATTCCCCCGTCCGGCGCCGATCTCACGGCTCTCTCTCAAGCGGGAATCAGCCGCGTCGTCGTGCCCGACGGTTCCTTGAGCGTGACCCCTTCGACCACACTCAACTGGGGGGCGCCGTTTCACCTCACCGGAGTCGCCAACGTCGTCGCGCTGGCCACCGACGGCGAGCTCACGCAGCTCGCCCAAGACGCGGCTATTGAACCAGGTCGACGAGCGGCGATGACCTTAGCGACTCTCGCGTTCTTGCACTTCGAATTACCGAATGCATCGGCCGTGCGCACCGTTGTTCTTCCGCTGAATGTGGGCTCGGACTCCCCCACGTATCTCAACGATTTGCTGGGCGCCAGTCAGTCGAATCCCTTCATCACGCCGAGCACCCTGACGCCGTCATTCAACTCTTCACTGGTCGGCACCAACGAGAGTCCGTTCGAGCGTGATCTCTCCCCCCAACCCGTCTCGGTCTGGTCCAGCTCCAACGTCTCTGATCTGAAGTTGCTCATCCAACACACCGACTCGTATCTTCAAGCGATTGCTTCGACCACCCAAATGGTGGCGTTGGAGACCTACCTGGCAGTCGCCGAGCAAAAGGGAAGTCCGACGGACCGAGCGAGTGGCCTCGCGTTGTCGTCGTCGTACCTCGCAAAACAACTCGCTGGCTTTCGTATCGACAACTCCACCATCACGCTGACGGGCTCGGTGACCGAGTTACCCATCACCCTCTTCAGCGGCGCCCGCTACCCCGTCACCGTGATCCTGCATCTCATCACCAATCGTCTCACGTTCCCCAAGGGAAACGTTCAGCCAGAAACTCTCTCGACGCCCACGACGCCACTGCGTATTTCGGCCATCGACAAATCGGGCGACGGCCTGACGCTGCAGCTCGAGCTCACCACGCCCGATGACAGCCTGATCCTCGCTCAGGCGCCGGTGCAGGTTCGCGTGACCGGCACGTCAGTCGTGGGCTACGTCTTGAGCGCCGCCTCTCTCTTGGTCCTGGCCTGGTGGTGGCTTCGCACGTACCGTCGTAAGTCGCGGGGGCGACACGCTCGATGACCCGCGGCGCCTCTCACGGCGGCCGCGTCCTGTCGATGGCCGGAGGCACCGCGGCGTCGCGATTGACGGGTCTCTTGCGCGTCTTAGTTTTGGCGTGGGTTCTGGGATTCACGCCGCTCGCTGACGCTTTCAATCTGGCCAACACCATTCCCAACATGCTCTTCGATCTCGTCATCGGCGGAGTGTTAAGCGCGACGTTCATTCCCGTCGTCGTCGAACGTCTCTCCCTCGACGGCGAGCGCCGCGCCTGGCGTTCAATATCGACGGTGGTGACCGCCGCGGTCGCGGTCCTCGCTCTTTCGTCGGTCGTCGCGTGGGTGTTAGCGCCATGGATCATCGACGGATTCACTTTCCTCCAACACGCGTCGACGGCCAAACAGGTCCACACCCTGCACGCGCAACGCCGGGTCGCTACCGAGTTCTTGCGGTGGTTCGTGCCGCAGATCTTCTTTTACGGCGTCATTGGCATCGCGACGGCGCTTCTCAACGTGCGGGGAAAGTTCGCTGTTGGCTCCTGGGCTCCGGTCGCCAATAACGCCATCTGCATCGCGGTTCTCGTGTGGTTTCACCTCGTCGATCCGACGCCCAGTGTTGCGTCGCTCGGAGGAACCCACGATCTTCTGTGGCTGGGGCTTGGTACCACCGCGGGTGTCGCCGTTCAATTTGTCGTGATGTGGCCTTCACTGGTCAAAAGTGACCTCGGTCGCATCCGACTGCGCTTCGACCCCCATGACCCCGCACTTCACTCCATTGGACGACTCGGTTCGTGGACTCTGCTGATGGTGATCACCAATCAGGCGTCGCTCTACGTCATTTTGGCCATCGCCTTCGGCATCGGGGGTAGCGGACCGGTGAGCGCCTACACCTACGGATGGTCGTTCATGCAAATGCCCTACGCCGTCGTCGTCGTCTCCGTCCTCGGTGTCTTGACCCCGCAGCTCGCGGAGCTCGCCACCAAGGGAGACTTCAGCACGTTCTCAGAACGGCTTCGCTTCGGACTGCGCCAGTCCCTCGTCATCATCATTCCCTGCACGGTGGCGCTCGTTATCCTCGCCCAACCGCTGGTCGGCATCTTATTGAACCATCTCAACGCCAGCACTCAATTACCCGCCGGGAAGGTGCTCGCAATCCTCGCCGCCGGACTGCCCGGCTTCACCATTTTTCAACTTTGCGTGAGAGGACTACAGGCGATGCAGCGCGCCGTGGACGTCTTTGGCCTGTACGCAGTACAGAACGCCGCGACGATCGTGTTGTGCATCGTCCTCGGGCGCCATTCCCTCGCCGGACTGACGGCCAGTGTCTCGATCGCCTACGCCGGTGCCGCCGTCGTCGCTCTCGCGGTCTTAGCAGCGCGCCACGTCACGGTAGCGCCGACGATCTGGAGTGTGCACGTACGGCGGAGCATTCTGGCGTCGCTGACGATGGGCATCGTGATGGCGGCGGCGTACTCCTCACTCACCTGGAGTCGCGGCGGGGGTCTCGTCGTTCGTGGGGTGCTGGCGGCGGCCCTCGGCGCCGGCACGTACGTCCTCTTTGTCATTGTCGCTCAACGTGGATCTAACCCGGTGCGACGAAAGGTGCAAGGCTAGAGCCGACCGGAGGGAACAATGGCCAAGATTCGTGTCGTCTGCGATAGTGCAGGTGACCTACCCCAAAGTGAACTCGATCGACTTGAGATTACCATGGTGTCGCTCAGCATCCGATTCGGCGACGAAGAGTTCATCGACCGAGTCACCCTCTCCTCTGAGGAGTTCTGGCGGCGCTGCGCCCAATCACGCACTCTCCCCGAGACGTCAGCTCCGTCCCCGGGGGCATTTCGTGCCGCGTACGAGAAAGCAGCAAGTGATGGGTGCGCAGGAGTCGTCGTCCTGACTTTGTCGGCCGCGTTGTCGGGTACCTACCAATCGGCCGTGGTCGCGCGTGACGCGGTCGCGGAACTCATTGATGTTCGCGTCGTCGACACCGAAGCCATTTCGATGGCGCAGGGACTCATCGCCGTCGACGTCGCCGAACGCGCCAATGGGGGCGCCACGCTCGACGAGTTGGAACAGCACGCCCTGGCGCTGAAGCCACGAGTGGGTATCGTCGCGATGCTAGATACCCTCGACCACTTGATCAAGGGCGGTCGCGTCGGCGGTGCCAAGGCGCTCATTGGCCAGGTTCTCTCCATCAAACCGTTGTTGGAGTTGCGCGACGGCATCGTGGCCGAGGCCGGTCGCCAGCGCACCACTGCTCGTGCGATGGCCTCGCTGGCGGCCACTGCCGCAGCGCACGCCCCGTTACGGCGATTCGCCCTCGTCCACGGACAGTCCGCCCAGGTCGCGACCCTGAGTGCAATGGTCGCCGATATCGCCACCGAATTCCCGTTGGTGATTGCTGATATTGGTCTCACCGTGGGTACCCACGGGGGGCCCGGCTTGATCGGTCTGACCTGGCTGGAGGCAGCCGCCGACGATCGCCACTAAGTTTCAGGTGTGAGCGAAGGCCCCGACCAGCACGAACCTGATGTAGTCGACACCCTCTTCGTCTACTTCGACCGCATCATGAACACGATCCATGACCGGGTGCTGCGCCCGATCATGCTCATCGGGCGCTTCGTCGCCTACGGATTCATCTTGTTACTACTCGCGTTAGTGGTCATCACGGCCCTGGTCATCTTCGTCGTTCGGTTCTCGACCATCTACTTCTTCGCTCACCACGTCTGGATCGCCTACCTGGCCGTCTCCGCCATTTCGATTGGCGCTGGCCTCTTCATCTGGCGAAAGCGCCGCCCTGTTTCGCTGAGGAAGTAATGGCTCATACTCGCGTTCTTATCATCGGCTCGGGCCCTGCCGGCCTCACCGCAGCCATCTACGCCGGTCGAGCTCAACTGAGCCCGATTGTCATCGAGGGCGAACCTTCCTCCACCACCGACCAACCCGGCGGCCAGCTCATGCTGACCACCGACATCGAAAACTATCCCGGCTTCCCAGACGCCCTCACCGGTCCGGAGCTCATGGCACGCATGCGCGACCAGGCCGAGCGTTTTGGCGCAGAGCTGCGCGTCACGAAGGTCCAGAAGATTGACGCCACCTCGCGCCCGTTTCACGCCTGGCTCACCGATGACGTCGAACCGAGTATCACCGCCGACACCGTGATCCTGGCGACCGGTGCGAAATCCCTCATGATGAACGTACCTGGTGAGGAGCGTCTTCTCAGCCACGGACTGTCAACCTGCGCCACCTGCGACGGCTTCTTTTTCCGGGGTCAGGACATCGCCGTCGTGGGCGGCGGCGACTCGGCCATGGAGGAGGCGCTGTTCTTGACCCGCTTCGCCAGTTCGGTCACCGTGGTGCACCGACGCGATTCGCTGCGCGCTTCCAAGATCATGCAAGAGCGTGCATTCGCCAACGAGAAGATTCGTTTCGCGTGGAATTGCCAAGCTCTCGAGGTTCTCGGTGCTGACCGGGTGAGTGGACTACGAGTTCGCGATGCACTCAGCGACGCGGAGCGCGTGCTCGACGTCACGGGTATCTTCGTGGCGATTGGCCACGTGCCCAACACCACGCTGGTCAAAGACCAACTTGACCTGGAGGACAACGGTTATGTGCGCACCGGTCTCGGTTCCTTTACCTCGATCGACGGTCTCTTCGCCGCCGGCGACGTGCAGGATCACGTGTATCGTCAGGCCGTCACCTCCGCCGGGTCCGGCTGCATCGCGGCAATCGATGCCGAGCGCTGGCTCGAGGCGCAGGGTCTGTAGCGTTCGCTCGCTAAGGTGTTCTCTGCGTCGCGAGTGTTCGGCGCCACATTTGGAGGCAGTTATGAGCGACAAGATCACCACGTTGACCGACGCGACTTTTGACGAGGTCGTGGGTTCGTCGGACAAGCCGCTCCTGGTGGACTTCTGGGCCGAATGGTGTGGACCCTGCAAGACGATTGCTCCCATCCTCGAGGAACTGGCTGTCGAACAGGGTGAAAAGTTTGCAATTGGCAAACTGGACGTGGACGTCAACGTCGCGACCGCTACGAAGTACTCGGTGATGAGCATTCCCACGCTGTTGCTCTTCAAGGACGGCGAAGTGGTTGCTCGACTCGTCGGCGCCAAGCCCAAGGGCGCTCTTCTCCAAGAGATCACCGCCAGCCTCTAACGTCGTAGTTTCTGGACTCACTCACACTTTCCCTGGGGGCGTCAGGACGACGCGTTCGCGACCTTCATGATCGCCTAACGTCGCTCGGCCTCGTACCCTTCGACAACCTCGGCGACACTTTCTCTGAGGCGACCGCGGCGACCGTCGAAGCATTTCAGCGTTCGCGCGGCCTGGCAATTACCGGCGTGGTGGACGAGATCACGTGGACCCGGCTGATCGAAGCGGGCTGGACTCTCGGCAATCGTCTTTTGTACCTAGTAAAACCATATTTACGAGGTGATGACGTCGCCGAATTACAAGTGCGACTCTCCCAATTGGGCTTCGATCCGGGACGGGTCGACGGCGTCTTTGGTCCATTGCTGGAGAGCGCCCTGCGTGACTTTCAGCGCAATTGTGGCATCGAGACCAGTGCTACTCTCACTCAGCGCACCCTCGTCCAGCTGCGCCGCTTCTCCCCCTCGAGCGACCGCACTCTGGTCAGCGAAGCGCGCGACGAGGCCGGTTTCGGTCTACCCCTGGGTGGACCCCTCGTCGTATGGGGTCCCAGTCCCATGGCCGAGGCGATTGCCCGACGTCTTCCTCACGGTGACTTCGACCCCGAACGTTCGACCTGGACGGTCGAGCAGGTCGCTACCTACGCCAATGCGGTGGGCGCCCTGGGTGTACTCTCGCTCGTCCAGCAGCCTGACTGGAGTGGCATCCATCTGCACTACTGGTCAAGTTACAAGTCGTACTCGCGACGTGGCGAACAATTAGCCAGTGCAGTCGCGAACGCCATCTCCCGCGACGACGTGGCCCTGCGCCTCGAAGTGACGGGCATGGCCCTGCCGATTTTGAGGGAAACCCAGATGACGACGCTCCACGTGGAACACGGTGAAATGCCCCTCGAAGAGGCAGATCAACTGGCGAAGGCCATTTCCCAGTCGATACACGACTTTTTCCACAGTTAACCATCCTGAAACAGGCGTCGTATAGCGCATTTACCAGTGGATTTGGGAAAAATTTGTTGATTTTGCTGGGAAACCCACAGGTTCGTCCACAACTTGGGGATAACTTCAAGGAGAAGGTTAACTTGAAGGTTGAGCCTTATTTGACCTGCGAGATCGAAATGTAGATTCTCTCGAGGTCATCGAGGTCAGCAAAGTCAATAATAATACGGCCATTGCGACCCTTGAGGTCCACATGCACACGGGTATTAAGATAGTCCTCCAGCAATTGCTCGAGTTCAGCGACGCTCGCGTCGGGAACGGGACGAAGGCGCGGGGGCTTACCCGAAATGTCCTGTACCGTTGTAGCCGGGGTGTCCACAAGACGCGGCTCGAGAAACGCCTTGACGGCGTCTTCGGTGGCACGGACTGAGAGTTCGTTCTTAATGACGCGCGCCACCATCGTGGCCTGGGCGTCTGGGTCGCTGATGGCTAGAAGAGACCTCGCGTGTCCCGCGCTGATCTGTGACGAGGCGAGCGCCGCCTGGGCAACATCGCCGAGCTGGAGAAGACGAAGGGTATTGGTAATATTGGCGCGACTCTTGCCCACCCGCTGGGCGACTTGTTCATGGGTCAAGTCGAATTCGTCGATCAACTGCTGGAAGGCCGAGGCTTCTTCTAGCGGGTGCAGATCGACACGATGGAGGTTTTCCACTACTGCTTGTTCCAGCGACAATCGGTCGTTCACGGAATCTTGGACCAGAACCGGTACCGTTTCGAGTCCGGCAATACCGGCCGCTCGCCACCGGCGTTCACCAGCGATCAGTTCGTACCGATTCGGATCTCCCTCCAGGGGACGAACGATAATCGGCTGCAGGACTCCGAGTTCGCGCACCGAGGACGCCAACGACTGGAGGCTCTCGTCGTTGAAGGCTTTTCGGGGCTGAAATTGATTGGGACTAATCGAAGAGACGGGAACCTGTCGCAGCGGTCCTTGAGTGACAACTATTTCTACTTCCTCGACGACTTCCCCTCCCTCGGGAATGAGGGCGCCGAGGCCTTTTCCGAGTCCGGGCTTTCTAGCCATTCATGATCTCCTCTGCTAATTGGCGGTACGCCTTCGCGCCCTTGGATTGAGGATCGAAAACAGTAATCGGCTGTCCAAACGAGGGGGCCTCCGCGAGACGAACTGTCCGAGGGATCTTGGTTCGACACAACTCGTCCGCGAAATGTCGGCGAACTTCAAGTGCGACATCCTGGGCCAATGTGTTGCGGGAGTCGTACATAGTCAGAACGACCTTGGAAATCTCCAAGTCGGGGTTGAGGTTTTTCTGCACCAGGTCGATAATTGCTCGCAACTGGGTGAGTCCCTCTAGCGCATAGAACTCGGTCTGCACCGGAACCATAATGTCCGTTGCCGCCGCGAAGGCGTTGATGGTAATCAGGCCCAGGGAGGGCGGGCAGTCGATAAAGACGTAGTCAAAATCACCCTCCACCGACGCGATTGCCTTCTTCAGTCGTAGTTCACGCGAGATTACGGCGGTGAGTTCTTGCTCCACCCCCGCTAGATCCAAGGTAGCGGGCGCGACGAAGAGGTTATTGAAGCCCGTTGGCTCAACGATGTCAACCATGGGAACGTCGTTCAGCAGGACGTCATACACTGACTTCTCGAACCGGCGCCCGTCCACCCCCAGACCAGTTGTAGCGTTTCCCTGAGGATCCAGGTCGACAATCAGGACCCTTTTTCCAGCTTCCGCTAGCGCCGCGCCCAAAGAAATGGTTGTTGTTGTCTTTCCAACACCGCCCTTTTGATTGGCAACTGCAAAAATCTTCATTTTGGCGGCGTCTGCCATATGCCTCTTCCCCGCTTGCTACTTCCAACTATCCGACAAATCAAAGATATGCAGCGATGGTCTCAATTTATCGTCACGTTGGGGTGTTTCACGTGAAACATCTGCAAGCAACACTACTCCTCCGCGCCCCGCAAAGTAAATACCCGAAAAACGCGCTAATTGGGGCTTTTTCATGATCATTTGAATGTTTCACGTGAAACATAGGGCCAGTAGCACGTCCGCCGAACGTCGATCGGCCTCCACGGTACTGAGGGATGATTGCGATGTTTCACGTGAAACAGTCCCGATCGTCACGCCATCGCCGAACATCGAGATCGCCGAGGCTCCTCTTAGATCCTGCGCTGAACTCCCTCGCCTCAAAATTGGACGACGCGACGACAATGTTGCCTCGTCGATCAAGGTTTCACGTGAAACAGTCGGCTCGTGCACGGCCCCTGTGGACCGTCTCGTCCGAACTGCGGCCCCGGATTCCATGATATTGCAGATTAAGCATGATTGCTGTGATCAGGTCGATTTCTGTCATTGGACCCTAACAATGGCGTCGCAGCAGTCTGTCTCCCGGAATCATTCCCGGCGAAACACGGATACCCTGACGAATTTGCGAAATGGTCTCAACGTGATGTTTCACGTGAAACATTAGAAAAGAGGATTCTTCCCGGGGGTCCCCGACTCACGCGGGTACCGGTCGGGTGTGGGACGAACCTTGCGAAGTACGTGATAGGCGGCGCCGTGACGAACCCGACCTTCTGAGCGAAGCCCCAGTTGCCCAAGGGCCGAGGGGTTCCACCGCCCTATCTCCTCATCGTTGGGGGGCTCTGAGATGATGAGAATCCCCCCAAGAGAAAGGAAACGAACGGCACACTCGGCCGTCACCGCGGGTGGACCAAACGATCGGGCGGTTACGAGAGGGAACATACCTTCAAGATCGCTGGTTCTGGACAGTAATTCGGCCCGACCATTAATGACCCGGCCATCTGCTGGTGCTCCCTCCCATAGAAGCACCTCCGTCAGGAAACTCGTCCTCTTCACCATGGAGTCGACAAATGTCGCAGGTTTCCCCCAATTTTCGAAGAGAACCAGTCCGGGTAGTCCGCCACCGCTGCCAAGATCGAGAAACTGCGACGGGGGAATGGGAAACAAATCTCCCCACACGCGCGAGAATCCCGCGGCGTGTTCCACCTGCGTCTCAACGGCCCCCGGTCCTATAAAGCCCCGCGCCCTCGATTCCTNNGAGCGGGTCATCACCGTGTTGAGCTCTGAGAGGGCGTCGTGCACAGCCTTGCGGTCGGCGGCTGACATTGGCTCTAGCGCTCTCTCTTCACCTGTCTCGAGTACTTCTTGCGCCACTTGGGCAGCGAAACGGCCCAACGCGGCGACTCGGCGCTCGCGGTACTGTGCGACATCGACCAAGATTCGGTCCGTGCGCCCCGGACTCTTCGATTGAACCACCGTACGAGTCACTTCTTGCAAGGCCTGGAGGGTGCTACCACGTGGCCCTACGAGAACACCGAGTTCGGTCGGGGGGTTCGCATTGACCGACAATTCCACCGTCTCCGGATCAATCTCACGGACGCTGACTTCGGCCTGGATGTTCATCGAAGACAACAAGCCCTCGAGAAATCCCTTGCCAATCTCCCCCTGTTCTGCCAGTGTAATTCCTTCAGCCATGCTGCTCTCCTTTGATGAAACCTTCTCGGACCGTAGTGCGGCTCCGTTCGAACTCTGCTTACTGCGTGGCGCTTCAGGCTTCTCGCGATTGTTACGCGGTCGTTCCCCTTCGGACGGCTTGGACCTGGGACCCTTGTTCTTATTGCCGTCACGACTCTCGTTGTTGCGCGGTCGGTCGTCGCGGCCACCCGAGCGTCGTGAGCGCTTCGGCCGTGGGCCAGCCGGGCGAACACGGGCCCGAACTCGAGCCTCACCACGAATCCGACCGAATAGGCCCGCCTTTGGTTCTTCGAGGATCTCTACTTCTGCGTCGTCACGGTGGACCCCGAGGTGAGCGAGCGCCCGATCAGTAGCCTCATCGATTGATTTTCCGGTAGTTTCTACCCAATCCATAGTTACCGTTCCTTTCTCTTGCGCTTAGCTTTTGAGCGACTTTGCGCCTGGGGCTTGATAGTTGAAGGTTTTGGCGTTTGCTTCTTCACGTTGTTGGGTGCCGGAGGAAGTTGCTTCTTCACGTTGTTGGGTGCCGGAGGAAGTTCCTTCTTCACGGCGCTCTGCGACGGTGGAAGCTCCTTCTCCACCGGCTTCGCGCCATTTTTCTGGGGATTCGTCACGCCGGCACGGAACATCAAGTCCTGAGTAATTATGCGTATTCCTGTGGAAACAATCATGTACAGCACCACTGCGGCCGGGATGATCAGGTAGAAGTATGCAAAAAAGACCGGAAGGAAGCGCTGCATCATCTGTTGCTGAGCGGGCATCGGCGTACCGGCTTTGCGATTGCGGTTGTTGAGTTGGGCCATCTGGAAGTACTGAAAGCCCACCGCGACCGCGACGAAGATGAAAAAGGGGATCTGCGCCGTGAACGAGCTGTGGACACTGAAGGCCTTGAGGTTTAAGTCCATACCGAAGACTTTGATCTGGCCGTGCGAGGAAACGAGGTTGTCGTACATCTTCGACGAGTGTGGGATATACCGGGGGTGCGCGGTGATGACACCCTTGGTCACAGTCGTGTACGCCAACCCCTTGATGACGCTGTAGAGAATGAAGAGGAAAGGGGCCTGGAGCAGGACGGGGAGGCAGCCGCCCAGGGGATTAGCCCCTTCTTCACGGTAGAGTTTCATCATCTCGTCGTTGAGCATTTGACGGTTTTCTGGTCCCTTGTACTTCTGTTGGAGCTTCTTGATCTCCGGTTGCAGCTTCTGCATTGCCACCATGGACTTGGTGCTCTTGATGGTGAACGGGGTGAGGGCGCCCATGATCACGATTGTCAACAAGATGATCGCGGCGCCATAATTCGGGATCAAACCATAGAAGAAGGCCAATAGCCAGCCAAAAAGGTGAAAGATTGGCTGAAAGAGACTGCCGACGGAATGGGTGAACGACTTCATGGAGTGGTTGTCCTAACTTTCTTCGTAACGGGTACAAGGTCGATGCCGTGGGGTCCAAAGGGTCGGCATTTGCTGACACGCCGTAAGGCGAACCCGGTTCCACGAAGGGCCCCGTGAAGTTGGACGGCTTCGTAGGCGTAGTGCGAACACGAGGGGTAGAAGCGACACGGCGCAATGCGGCCCGAGCGAGCCTTCTGATACCACGAGATCACGTGAAGGATCAGCCGTGCGGAACGCGAGGACTCAGAGGGCCGTGGCCCTGATGAGCGCCGCCCGAAGATGTTGTTGAAGTTCGTCATAGGAGAGTTGTCCTGACCCGTTTCCGCACTTAATCAGGTACAACCCTGACTTGGGGGCGGGGGAAAGGCCGTCCATCACTGCCCGGAGTCGGCGGCGAATTCGATTGCGAACAACCGCATTGCCAACCTTCCGACTGATTGCGTAAGCCACGGCGCACGAACCTTGGTTCGAGTGTTCCACGAAGACAACTCGTAGGATTCCACTCTGACCACGGCCCGTTGGTGTCGCGAATTCGGCAAACTGCCGTCGGGTGGTGACCCGACCGGGCACGCGGAGGCTCAGACCGTCAACTGTTGACGGCCCTTAAGACGACGGGATTTGAGGACGGCTCGGCCGGCGCGAGTACGCATCCGGGCACGAAAACCGTGGGTTTTTGCCCTTTTTCTCTGGTTAGGTTGGTAAGTACGCTTCACAAAATCCTCTTCTCAAGCGGTGTCAATACGCTTCGCGGTACCCCCTGGGGGTCGCTGGCGCGCTACTGGTGACAATCCTATCCCAGAACCAGCTTCGCGCCCTCTTCGAGAGGAGCTCTGGGCGGTGTAGTGTTACAACCCCGAGTGGGCAAACCATCGATTTTGACAAACGTATGGTTGTGGATAAAGTCGAATTTGGTCTGTGGAGGAAAAAATGCAAAGTATCGATGAAGTGTGGTCTGCGTTACGAGACTCCTTGCGTGGCAATAGTTCTGAGGCAATGTGGTCAGCAGGACTTGGTTCACTACGCCTTGTGGATTACCAAAACGACGAGTTGATTATCTCCGCTCCGAATCAAATTCAATTGTTACGAGTTCAGCAACGATATCTTCCGCTGATCACCGAACAGGCACAACAATTGTTAGGTAAGTCGGTGACGGTTTCACTAACGGTCGGTGATGACAATGTTCACGAACCTGCACCAGACGTGTCCTTGTTGGAGAGCGAGCCAGTGGCTGCGCGCGTGATGAGTTCAGATCGACCACTTCGTTTGGATCCCCGCATGACGTTCGACACCTTCGTCGTTGGCAACTCGAATCAGCTCGCTCGCTCGGCGGCGTTTGCGGCCGCTGAAACCCCTGGTCGAGCGTATAACCCATTGTTGATGTACGGGAACTCTGGACTGGGAAAAACACACCTTCTCCACGCGATTGGTAACTACGTGCAGGAGAACTATCCGTACCGCAAGGTCCTTTACGTTTCCACCGAGACGTTTTTGAATGACTTCATTCGCGCGATTCAAACACGAACGCAGTTGGCGTTGCACGAGCGGTACCGCGAAGTCGACGTGCTGTTGATTGACGACATCCAATTCATGGAGTCGCGAGGTGAGACGTTTCACGAAGAGATCTTTCACACGTACAACACTCTGCATAGCGAAGGCAAACAGATCGTCTTGAGTTCCGATCGATCGCCGCGGGACCTCGCCGGTCTCCAAGAGAGATTTCGGAGTCGTTTGCTCCAGGGACTGGTCACTCACATCGACCAGCCCGACCTCGAGACGAGAATCGCCATCTTGCGTTCGAAGTCCGAGGCCGAGGGGATTACTTTACCCAACGACGTCACCGAATGGATTGCTCACCGCGTCCGCGACAATATTCGTGAGCTCGAGGGGTCTATCACGATGTTGCGAGCATTTTCCAACTTGCACCAAGTTCCCATCTCTCTTGAATTAGCGCAAAAACACCTCACTGGTCTCGGACACGAGCATGTCGTGCTCAAACCCGAGACAATTGTTAAGGCGGTAGCCGATTTTTATGGTTTGAGCACCCAAGACGTCTTAGGCTCCAAGAGATTGCGGCCATTGGTTCAAGCTCGCCACGTTGCGATGTACCTAATTCGCGACCTATTGGACAATTATTCTTACCCCATGATCGCAAGAATCTTTGATGGTCGTAATCACACCACAGTGATCAGCGCAGTAGAAAAGATCAAAGAACAGATTACGGTCAACGTCGAATTGCTCACCCAGATCAATACGTTGACGCAGCAACTCCAGGGTGAGATGTAGGGGCCTTGTGGGCAAAGTTGCGACACCCTTGTTGATAATGGTGGATAACCGGGGGAGTGGTCCACATGACTTCAGAGTTGAATTTGAAGAGTTGAAACAACTACGCACACGCCTGTGCAGGAAACGTTCACCTTCAGGTAACTTTCGATCAGGTATTTTTCTGACTTACCCACAAATCCACAGACCTACTACTACTGACTAATTTCTATATACCTATCCACACGTAACCTCAGTAGCAACGAAAGGCAGTCCAATGAAGTTCAAATCAGAGCGTGACCTATTGGTCGAGGCGCTTAGTGCAGCGAGCCGAGTTGTTGCTACTCGACTGATCGGAGCTTCATCAGGAATTCTCCTTTCACTTACCGGTAATCAACTGACCGTGACTGGAACCGACCTCGACATCACGGTGCGTACCAGCGTGGACGTCATTGGCATAGAAGACGGTTCGATGGTCGTCCCAGCTCGACTTATTGTCGACGCTGTTCGCTCTCTTGAGGCGGGCGCGGTCACTATTGCAAACCGGGATGAGAACGTCGAGGTGTCATTAGGCCGTGCGAAGTTCTCCCTGCGAACTTTTTCTGTCATGGACTACCCGAATCTCCCGCCCGTTACGGGAAGTACCACAAGTATCACTGCACTGGATCTGGTGCAAGGACTTAATCAGGTCGTTCGCGCGGCCGCCAATGACGACGCCCGCCCTTTATTAACCGGGGTTCTTTTCACGCACGACAACAACGTCTTGCGACTCATTGCGACTGACTCGTACCGTCTCGCAGTTCGTGACGTACCGGGCGTTGCCGGTATTGGGGGAACCCACGATCTCCTCGTGCCCGCACGAGCCCTACAAGAACTTCAACGCGCCGCGTCATCTCTCAGCACTGACGCGGAGATCGGTGTCACGCTGACCGCCGCCGAGATCTGTTTTGTGGTTGGTGCAAGTACCATCGCCTCTCGTCTCATCGACGGAAATTACCCGTCGGTGCTGCAGTTAATCCCAGCGAGCTACCCCAACCAGTTGCGCATTGCTAAAGACACGCTCTTGACGTCGCTCAAGCGGGCGAAGCTGTTGGCGAAGGACTCGACGTCGTCAGTTCGACTGACCATGAGAGAGAAGTCGGTCGAAATCCGCACCCAGAGCATCGACACCGGTGACATTGAAGACAATGTCGACGGCGATTATCAGGGTGAGGAGCTCACTATCGCGTTCAACCCATCGTTCCTGATTGACGGTATCGAAGCAGTCATCGGCGACGAAGTAGTGCTTGAAATGTCCGACGCCGTACGCCCGGCAATGGTGCACGGAGTCGAAGATGTTCGTTTCCGCTACCTTTTGATGCCGGTTCGCGTTCAGTAGGGAACGGTTGGTCTCGTGGGACTCCACGAACTCATCATTCGAAACTTCCGTCCCTTCGACGAGTACGTGTTTCACCCTGACCATGATGCCGTGACGGTGTTGATGTCACCGAATGGAACCGGCAAGACGTCCGTTCTCGAAGCGGTCTACGCACTGGCCACCGCGAGCTCTTTTCGTACGACGTCCGCGAGCGACATGATCCGCACTGACTCCGACCTCGCCGAGGTGCACGGGACCCTCTTTCAAAACGATCGGCGGGTACAAATCGACCTCACCTTGCACCGGGGGATTCGCAACACCACCAAACGAATGCTGGTCAATGGGCAGCGGCCGACGTCACGCGCCGTAGTTGCCGACGTCCTTCCTCTGACGGTCTTCACACCCGAGGGAGTCGACGTTGTACGCCAAGGACCCGATCACCGACGAACCCTTCTCACCAATCTCCTCACCGATGTGTCGCCGCATCTCAGCGAGGTCGTCGAACGCTTCGCCAAGGTCTTCAAGGAATAAGGTGTGCAAGGAATAATGTGCATTCGTAACGTGCCCGGTGCC
>PMTL01000159.1 GCA_003168075.1 Acidimicrobiaceae bacterium | reverse complement strand
GATTCGCGAGCCACCGGCTAGGATTATCGGGCTGCGAGGCAACTCGCTGCGGGCTGTAGCGCAGCTTGGTAGCGCGCTGCGTTCGGGACGCAGCGGTCCCGGGTTCAAATCCCGGCAGCCCGACCACCACGAAGTACCAGGTGACACGCAGTGCAGGCCCCCATCGTCTAGCGGCCTAGGTCACCACCCTTTCAAGGTGGCGGCACGGGTTCGAATCCCGTTGGGGTGCTCAATTGACCTGAACCCTTTCCAGCGGTCCACGGATACGAGATTTATCTTGCGGACCTTTGGTTCATGGTCTACGCTCCGAATTTGGGAACCTGAGAAGACCAGGCGGTCAACTCAGATCCTCACTACGCAAAGGGGGAAGCGAATGCCGCAGTTCATGGATTTTCACGACAACCTGAAGTTGCCCGAAGAGGCCGTCAATCAAATAACTCAAGACGCTCGCGAAAAGAAATTTGACCAGTTCGGGGTCAGGCAGGTCGAGTTATTTCATAATGCCAGTGGACATGTCTACTGCCTGCTCGAGGCGCCTGACGCTGATGCCGTCCGCAGCCATCATGCTGCCCTTGGCGTTCCCTGCCGGGATGTTCACGAGGTAACTGGCATTCTTTGACCTGATTCCAGAGATCGACCTCAGTCGTTAATGGCTCTTGACATCATCTTCGCCTTCTCCAACCGGCGGCTCACCCGGTCCAACCAATCCAATACAGAGTTCTGACTTTTGAACGTCAGGGGTGCGACGTAGCCTTCACCCCATTGACTGGACAACTTGGACTCGAACGAGTCAGAAAGTCAGGGCGGTTGGAAGGAATTTTGTCTCCACGAAATCCGGCTTGATTCAGGTAGCGGCATCAATTGAGGTTGTCTTGATCCCTCCACAGGCGTATGTTGAAATATGTAGGGATTGGAGGATTATGACCAAGTTCAAACTCTCCCGTTGGGTGCGCGCGACCGACAGACAAGGGCGTAGTGAAGCCGAGATTCACAAGGCCTCTCGACACGTTCGTCATCGTGGGCACCAGTACTGGTCTCGTAGCCGCTGACACGATTGACGGCTCCTTTGTCGTTGCGGGCTGCTGAAGGATTGCTTGTCAAACTGACCTGTCCACGATTTCTTCACCTCGTTCAGTCTTGAAATCAGGCGGTTTGCATCTCTCGTTGCGATGTTTCGAACTCGACTGGTGAGACGTAATCGAGATTCGAGTGGCGTCGCTGTCGATTGTAGAAGATCTCGATGTAGTCGAACATGGCGTTGGATTGAATCTGTCTTCGCGCCGACAACTGGAGCAATGAATGGATTAGTTTCTCTCGTCATCGGCTTTCAATAGAAGTCGAGCAATTTGAACTCTTGGCAACCAGCCAATTGATTTTGCAACCCTAACGAAACGATTTGACATTCTTGGATTCGTGACGCACGCTGTTCCCACAAGCAACTGCTGGACCGCCCGTCAAGTGGGAGTCTGAGGAGAACGAAACCGAGCCTTAGCCTTAGGCTTGGGCGATGGGGATACCTAAATGGGTCAAGGCCGATACCATCGAGGACTTTCCTTTGATGATTGCCTCTTCTGGAGTCGGCGCACTTGTCGGGTTGTTAATTGGCTCTAGGTCTGAGCCCTCATCAAGTCATTTCATCGTTTTCTGGATTATTGGCTCTGCGATTCTGATCGCCACCAGATTAGTCCTCTGGCTATACGGGGGCACAAAACAGCACGACAAGAATCCCGATGGGATTGGATTTCCTGAAGTCCAGCGACAACTAACAGAGTTGCCGGAAAAGATCGCTCTCTTGATGGCCACTTGATTGACTCGCGGAGTTCACCGTTAACTCTATGAACTGTCGGGTCGATCTAGCGAGAAAGTGCGTGCCGTGCGAGGCGCATCGCAGTCCGGGCTTAGCGTAGCGACGGGCCCTCGTGGCGGACGAATCGGGACGCACGCTTCATGATCCGGCGATTGAGACGCTGGGCGTGGGTAGTGGTCGTGACCGCGAGATGCGGTGATTGGGATTGGAAGAACCAGCTTTTGGCAACTTCGACCAACACGAGGTACACGACGACCATTGCGAACAAGAGGAGGAAGAACTTGGTCGGCAGCACCGAGAAACCGAAGAGGTGGGCCAACCCCGTGTAGGGGAGCAGTGCGCCCACAAGCGCCGCAGCGGTCGGCACGAGGATCATGGCGTTGCTCGGACGACTCTTAAAGAATGGCACGCGCCGGGTACGGATGACGTACACCACCAATGTCTGAGTGGCGATGGACTCGACGAACCATCCGGTACGGAACTCCACGTGGCCCGCGTGCAGCAGCGAGAGCATCACATAGAAGGTGGCGAAGTCGAAGATCGAACTGATCGGGCCGAAGACCGACATAAAGCGACGGATGTAGCGCAGGTCCCAGGCGGCGGGTCGCGCGAGCGCCTCCACGTCGACGCGATCGGTGGGGATCGCGAGCTGTCCCGTGTTGTACAGAAGATTGTTGAGAAGGATTTGCGATGGCAACATCGGCAGGAACGAAAGGAATGCCGAGGCCCCAGCGGCACTGAACATGTTCCCGAAGTTCGACGACGTGGCCATAAGGACATACTTCATCGTGTTTGCGAAGATCCGCCGACCCTCCATCACACCTTCAGCGAGAACGCCGAGGTCCTTGTCCAGCAGCACGACGTCGGCGGCGTCCTTAGCGACGTCGGTTCCCGAGTCCACCGAGATTCCGACGTCGGCGTGATGCAAGGCGACGGCGTCGTTGACACCGTCGCCGAGAAAGGCGACGTCGCGCCCGGTGCGCCTCGCCACGTTGATAATTCGCGACTTCTGGTCGGGGCCGATGCGGGCGAAGACAGTGGTCGTGGGGATCGCCAGCTCGAGCTGGTCGTCGCTCATCGCCTCCACCTCGGTGCCGCTCACCACGCCCGCACAGGCGAGACCGATATCGCGACACACCTTGGCTGCGACTTGACCATTGTCGCCCGTAATGATCTTCACCTCGACACCGAGTTGTTCGAGTTTGGCGAGCGACGCGCCCGCATCGCTCTTGGGCTTGTCGGCGAAGGTGAGGAATCCCTCGAGTGTGAGTGCGACCTCGTCGTCGGCACCCAGCGTCGTCACCGCACCTCGATCTCGACTCGCCACCGCGATCACCCGCTCACCGTCGGCAAAGAGTGCGTCGAGGACGGTGCGAACGGAGTCGGCGACGTTGTTGCAACGCTCGAGTACCACCTCGGGTGCCCCTTTGGTCACGAGCGTGAGGGCTCCGTCGGCCCCGCGCACCAGCACCGAGCCCAGCTGGCGTTCGTGATCAAAGGGGAGGGTGGCGATTCGCTCGAAAGTTGCGCTCTCGTGAACCAGGTCGTCGTCCACACGAGCAGCGGCCGCGACCCAGAGGGCTTGGTCGAGCGAGTTGCCGCCAACAGGGCCGTGTTCGGACATCGTCGACTCGTTGCACACCAGTCCGAAGAGAAACGGTCGTTCGGCGTCCACACCGTTCAGGTCCATGGCCTGTTCGAAAGTGATCACGCCTTCGGTTAGGGTGCCCGTCTTGTCCGTGAACAGGAGTTCGATGTTCCCCAGGTCCTCGATCGCTACCAGCCGCTTCACCAGCACCTTCTTCGTCGCCAGTGCGCGCGAACCCGATGAGAGGCTGACCGTCACAATGGCGGGCATCATCTCAGGTGCGATGCCCACGGCAATGGCGAGCGAGAAGAGGAGGGCCTCGATCAGCGGCCGTGACAGAATGATGTTCACGGCGAAGATAAAAATCGTCAGCAGTGCAGCAACGAGGAAGAGGAAGCGCGAGAATTTCGTCAAGCCGACCTCAAAAGCGCTCTGGCCCTGATAGTCGGTCACTCCCATGGCGATCCGTCCGAAGGCGGTGCGGGTGCCGGTCTGGACGACGACGGCGAGGGCCGATCCCTGGTGGACGATCGTTCCCATGTACGCGCAGTTCGAGAGGCTCGATGCATCAGGTTTGGTGACGGCGATCTCGGATTTTGGCACTGGCATCGATTCGCCGGTCAGAACAGCTTCGTCGCACTCGAGCTCATCGACACTCAGTAGTCGCACGTCGGCCGGGACCAGTGTACCCAGGTTAAGCGTGACGATATCGCCTGGCACCAGTTCGGTGACCGGAATCTGCGTGACGGTGCCGTCACGATGCACGGTGGCGTTCTGACTAATCTTCGAGCGGAGGGTCGACATGGCTACGGCCGCTCGGAACTCATTGACGAATCCGAGCCCGACACTCAGTAGGACGATCACGGCGATGATGATCGCGTTGGTTCCCCCGCCGGTGAGCCCGGAGACCAATGCGGCGCCGAGCAGGAGGATCAGGATCGGATTCTTGAGCTGGCGCCAGAGGACGACGCTCGCTTTCACCCGGTGGACCGCGAGCACATTCGCTCCGAATTCGCGGTTACGTTGATCGACCTCAGGTCCGTTCAGTCCTCCCGAGCGGCTGTCGAGACGTGAGAGCACCTCGTCGGTCGCTAGCGAAGCGGCCCCGCTCAGCTCGAGGGCTGTGAGTTGCCCCTGCTGGGACTGTTTCGCCTTCATCTGATCTCAAGAGTAACCACGAGAAGTGACCGATCCACAACATCACGCCCTGGCGACACAATCGTCACATCCGGGCTCTCCGGGACCACATCAGGTAGTCAATCGGATCGCGTCACCAGGATTCGTTTGACAGCCGGGCTTTTGCGTCAGGACTCTATTTCAAATCCTTAATCGCAGGTGAGGTGTTGAGAAGATGCACGGAACGACAAGCGCTATTGGTGGCCTTGGCTCTTTTCAATAGGCGACTCGTCTGATCTAGCCATCCCAACACAGAGTTCTGACTTTGTAACGCAAGGGGTGCGACCGTTGGGGGTGCGACCGTTGGTCTATGTCAATGCGCTTGACAAGGCATCAAGAGCAGCATGAAACTACAGACCCAAACAGTCAACTTAATCGACAGCAGTCCCGAGAATTCTTAAGAAGCATTTCTTCTTGGTCTGTCACAACGAGGGAGTCTTCTTGATTTTCTGGGGTATCGCGTCCGTGCTAGGCGTGGCACTTCGCGCTAGCGGGAAACGGTGAGGCCTAACAGCCCCGATCAAAAGGAAGGGAGTACGTCAAACTTTTCCATTTATCCTCCGAGGCGGTTTCCGCCCGCCAGCTCGGCGACTGCCTCCGCCGACATCGGACGCGCCAGGAGGAAGCCCTGACCTTGGTCACAATCCAGCCCGGCGAGTGTATCGAGTTGATGATCCGTTTCTACTCCCTCGCCGACCACGGACATGCCGAGGGCGTGAGACATCGCCGTCACTGCCGCGACAATCTCGCGGTCGCGGTCGCTCCTGCCAATGTTCTCAACGAAACTTCGGTCGATCTTCACGATGTCCACATTCATTCGTTGCAAGTGCGCTAACGAGGAGTAGCCGGTTCCGAAGTCGTCCAGGGCAATGCGCACTCCGAGCAATGACAAAGCCGCCAGGGTCTCTTGAATCCCGCCCCACGCACCGATGAACGCGGTCTCGGTAATCTCCAGACAGAGTCGCTGCGGCGCGATGTCGTATCGACGGATCGCCTCATCGACAATACCGGCGAATCCCGTCTCTGACAGCTCTCGTCCCGAGACGTTGACTGCCATAGTGAAACCGATCGGCCAGTCGTCGCGACTCGTCCACTCGGCCAGTTGACGACAGGCCTCATCTAAGACGAACGAATCGATCCTCCCGATTAAGCCGTGCTGTTCGGCAAAAGGAATGAACTCGTCGGGAGGTACTATCCCGCGCTCTGGATGACGCCAACGCACGAGCGCCTCGACACCGACCAGGGTCTTGTCCTCCAGCGAAAAGAGGGGCTGGTAGACCAGGAACAACTCCCCGGATTCGATCGCATGAGTTAAATCGACCTTCAAGCGGCCCGCAGTAGACGCAATGTGCTGAGAGGGATCGAAAACCCGATAACGATCGCGTCCCGACGCCTTCGCCTCATACATGGCCTCGTCGGCGTCGCGGATCAGTTGTTCGGGTTCGGCGAGAGGATCGCTCGTGAAGGCAATCCCAACGCTGCAGGTTACGGAGAGATCGCATCCTTCCCTTACGAATGGGGGGCGGACCCCCTCGACAATCCGGTCGGCGATGAGAGAGACGTCATCGTCATCGCTGAGCGACGCGCAGAGCACGACAAATTCGTCGCCGCCCAGACGAGCGACGGTGTCGGCGTGCCTTGAGAATCGCGAGAGCCGACGCCCGACCTCCGCGAGCACTTGATCGCCAGCGTCGTGGCCAAATGAATCATTGACTTCCTTGAAGTGATCTAAGTCGACGAAAAGAACCGCAACCCGACCCGGCAGACGTTCCATCGCGACCAGAGCCTGCCCTAGCCGGTCCATCAGGGCAAATCGGTTCGCCAGACCGGTCACCGGATCATGCAGAACTTGGTAGGCGAGAGCGTTCTCCGCCTTAACCTGCGCGGTGACATCACGAGTAATTCCGAATGTGCCGATAATCTTCCCATGCTTGTTGCGAAGCGGCATTTTGCTGGTCGATACCCAGGCGTCAGCTTGATCGTGGAACGTTTCTCGCTCTAGCTTTCCCAAGATCGATTCACCGTTACGTATGATCTCCTGCTCGTCCTTAAAGGCCTCAGCGGCGTGCTCCTGACTATAGAAATCGAAGTCCGTCTTACCGATGAGTTCCGCCAATGTATGCCCCGACGGTGAACTGATGGCGTCGCCTCCTGCGCTGACCAAGAGAAAACGGCTCTGCAGATCCTTAAAATAAACGCGCACTTCCGGGGTGGCCAGGAGATTGTCCATGCAGACGAGTTTTAACTCGCGCAGCTGATCATTCTCCTCTGAATCTTGTCGCTTCGCCCTGACCATCACACTCCAGTGCTCGGAGATTGTTCGGTACTATCAACCAACTCGCCAAAAAAGTTTAGCTCTGGGTCATCTCAAAAAGGGGCTTTTGCCCAATTTGTTGAGACGTGCCACTTATTTCAGAAGCAGCCCGTAAGCGTGCTGCTCGATCGATCATTATGTCGTCACCTGTCAAACTCACCGGATTGAACGTATATAGCTTCGACAAGATAAGCAGGCCTCATTTGAGCTTCAAAATTCCACAAAACCGCGAAACCCTACCGACGAGCGACGACACCGTCTTGGAAACGACTTGGCCTCCCGCTTTCCCGACGCGATTGATTCCGGTTGCAATAGTTATGGCGGTGTCGCGATTTGCGTCCTGAAAAACTGACACTCATCGATTACTCGGGGTTGTTATTTTCTGTCGAAGTCGTTCATGAGGGGTCTGCCCACTTAAGCCCCCGTGAGGGCAATGGAAGCTGTAGAAGTCTTTGCACTCTTGAAGCCTGTCGCGGAACAAGTTTGTGGTGTCGATGACGACTCCGTCGAGAAGTTGGTAGAACTCCTCGTCGTCTATTCGGTGGCTTCTTTCCACCTTGCCATTGAGACGCGGCGTGGCCGGCTTTACGTAGCGGTGGCGGATCCCGAGGTCCAGCACGTGCCAGTGAAATAACTTCTGAAACTCGCTGCCGTTATCGGTTTGGATCTGTTCGACGGGGAACGGCAGTTTCTCAACGATGTGGTTTACGAACTGGATGGCGGTCCTTTGATCGTTTCGCTCGTAGAGCCGCAGCACTCGAAGCCTCGTACAGTCGTCGATAGCGGTGTATTGNNATGGACCTGCAGGCCAGGCAGGGGCTTCTCGTAACGCTTCCAGCGCTGGAGGGTTTGTAGCGCTGCGATCGCGCCAGGCGGTTCACGTCGAGTTTCTTCAAGATCCGCCACACCCCCGACGGGCTGACCTCAACGTCGTGGCAGCGCTTCAAATACATCGAAATCTTCTCCGGTCCGAAGTGATAGTTCGAGCGCAAGTAGATGATCTTGCCCACCACCTCGGTGGGAGTTGCCCGAGGTGAAGTGAGCGGTCGGCGCGATTGATCCCTCAGCCCGTCCCGGCCCTCAGCTTCGTAGCGTCGAAGTCACTTGTAGTACTGGGTTCGACTGAAGCCGTAATGTCGGACGGCTCGATCGGTCTCTTGTTTGGTCACGTGGTCCCAATTTTGCTAGGAACTTTCTCTAATCCATGTCCGTTAGTTTTAGAACCACTATCTAATGAACTCGGACACCGTTGGGGGTGCCACGCGCGCCTGACCCCATTGACCTGACAAATTGCGCTTGATCCCATTCGCGCGACCACGTGACACTGACCCCATTTTGTGGACCGTGTTTATGCGAGTGAGGCTTCGGAATCACTCAATTGTGGATTATCGATTTCTTCTAGTGTGGAACGGTTGGGCGAACTGTGGCGACGACTGAGGTTGTAAAAATTCTCGATGTAATCGAACATCGCCGCGGACAATTCGACGACGGTCGTCCAGCGCTGTCGATTGAACAGTTCATTTTGCGATGAGCCTTAAAAGGACTTGAAGGGGGGCGTCGTTCCAAAAGTAGCCGACGGTGCAGGTCGAAAGGACGAGACCCCGGCGTTGCAAGTTCTGAATGAAAACCCAAGAAGTGATTATGTGATGTGGATGCGTGACTCTAGGAAACGACCACCTAGTTATCAAACAGAACCCGATGAAGATAGGGATTAATGAATTGACCGTTCGGGTCGAACTCATTTACAAGCGAGAAAAAATCGGGCAGACGTTGATACAAAGTGGCAATTTGCGTCGCTTCCATCATGAACCACTTTCCCCAGTGGGGGCGCCCGTCAAATGCCTTCAACGTATCCTCAATCAGACCGAGAAGATCTCGCACTTCTTCAGGGTGATTCTTCCAAGTGAAATGGATTGCCAGTGAATCACGTTCGTAGGCGGGGCTCAGCCACAACTTGTCCGCAGCAACGTAGCGAAGTTCCGAAATGATGAGGTGGGGCAGGAACTTCTCGCATATTTGTTCGAGAGCACTCAAGGCGGCGAGTCCGTTCTCTCGCGCTACGAAATATTCACTTTGAATCTCATCGCCGTGGCTCGGAAACTTGTCGAATCGAAAGTGAGGAAGCCTCTTATTCCACGGCCCTGACACCCCACATTGAACCGTGGTGTTTTCGTGGTCATCTCCCGTCGGCGACATCGGTCTCGTTGCCGCCGTAGCGCCGCGAAATGGCATCGTCGGAAGAAGACCACCTTCCACGCACCTGGATTTTGTCCACACCAGATCGATGGCTCCTTGCCAACGCGTAAAGAGGCTGACGCTGTACGCACTACTCATAATCTCGTCCAACTTGCCACGTTCGCTCCACGGCATATCGACAAATACGTCCTGTCT
>PMTL01000218.1 GCA_003168075.1 Acidimicrobiaceae bacterium | reverse complement strand
CAACGTGGCGCACGCCACGATCGAGGGTCTCAAGCAATTGCGTCGACCCGAGGAGCTCGCGTCACTTCGCGACCAGCCGGCCGACCACGTCATCCCGTCGGGGACGTTGCGCGCGTACCGCGAACGTCAGCGCGAGGGTGACCTCTTCAAGACGGAGGCGTAACGCCATGACCCAGCTCAAAGTAACCCAGATTCGCTCCGCGATCGCCACCAAGCCCAAGCACCGCGGCACGCTGCGTGCCCTGGGCCTGCGCGGTATTGGCCAGTCCAACGTGCTGCCCGACCGTCCCGAGATTCACGGGATGATCGCTCGGGTGCCGCACCTGATTTCAGTGGAAGAGGTCAACTGATGAAGTTGCACGATCTCAAATCGCCAGAGGGCTCGACGCATCGCAAGAGAATTGTCGGTCGCGGTATCGCCGGCAAGGGTGGCAAGACCGCCGGCCGTGGTACCAAGGGTCAGAAGGCTCGCCGCCAGATCCCCGCGGGGTTCGAGGGTGGCCAGTTGCCGCTCCTGCAGCGCATCCCCAAACTCAAGGGCTTCACCAACCCCTTTCGCGTGGAGTACACGCCGGTCAACCTCGACGCCCTGGTGACCCTGGGCGTCACCGAGATCAACCCCGACGTGCTCGTCACGCGTGGTTTGGCGCGCAAAAAGGACCTCGTGAAGGTCCTGGGACGCGGGCAGCTCACCACGGCTCTTCACGTGTCGGCTCACGGATTCTCGGCGTCGGCCAAGGCCGCCATCGAGTCCGCGGGCGGCACCATCACCGAATTGGACTTGCCCTTCAGCGTGCGTCCGCCGGCGGCGGGCAACCAGCACCAGAACAGGTAGGGTTCGTCCGTGCTGCGGCGTCTCTCGAACATCTTTAGGGTCCCGGACCTTCGCAACAAGGTTTTGTTCACCATCGCCATCATCTGCTTGTACCAGTTGGGCGCCAATCTGCCCATCCCCGGGGTGAGCTGGTCCCAGGTCGCCCTCCTGCAGTCCAAGGCGAGTGGCAGCGGCGTCCTGGGATTCTTGAACCTGTTCTCGGGTGGCGCACTGACGCGCCTCGCCGTGTTTGGTCTTGGTGTCATGCCCTACATCACGAGTTCCATCGTGATCCAGCTGCTCACGACGGTCATCCCCAAATTGGCCGAGTGGCGTGACCAGGGTCCCGAGGGCCAAAAGCGCATCACGCAGACCACGCGGTATCTCACTATTGGCCTCGCCCTGCTGCAGTCGACGGGCCTCGTCTACGCCTTCCACGGTCACGACCAAGCACTGCTGGGCTTCACTATCGACTTAATACCCAAGTTCAACCTGTGGTTGGGGCTCTTCATGGTGCTGATCATGACCGCCGGCACCGGATTCGTGATGTGGCTGGCCGAACTGATCACCCAGCGCGGTATTGGCCAGGGCATGAGCTTGCTCATTTTCGCCAACGTCGTCGCGGGCATACCTACGGGCGGCCAGGCGGTCTGGAGCCAGGGAGGACCGGTCAAGTTCTTCATCATCTTGGTCGTCTCCATCGCACTGTTGTTCTTCATCGTCTTCATGGACCAGGGACAGCGCCGCATCCCGGTGACCTTCGCGCGCCGTGTCGTGGGCCGAAAGGAAATGGGTGGCAACTCCACCTATATCCCGCTCAAGGTCAACCAGTCGGGCGTGATACCGATCATCTTCGCGTCGTCGGTGCTGTACATCCCGGTGTTGTTGTCGAACATCGTGCCTTGGGCAAGTTTCACCAGCTTCGTGAACTCTTCGCTCAAGCCGACCAGTTTCTTCTACATCGGTTCGGACTTCTTGTTGATCCTCGGCTTCACGTTCTTCTACGTGTACATCGCCTTCGAACCCCACCAACAGGCCGAGCAACTGCGCCAACAGGGTGGCTTCGTGCCGGGAATCCGACCCGGTGAGCCCACCGAGCGCTACTTCTCGCGCATGCTGAGCCGACTCACGGTGGTGGGCGCGCTGTTCCTCGCCTCGGTGGCGGTGATCCCGAGCATCTTGATGGCGCTGTGGAACATCAACCGCTTTCCCTACTACGGTACGACGCTGCTGATCGCGGTGGGCGTGGCCCTGCAGACGATGCAGCAGATCGACTCTCAGTTGATGATGCGCAACTACGAAGGTTTCCTGAAGAGGTAGCGATGTCCGCTCGCGTAATCATCGTCGTCCTGGGAAAGCAGGGTGCCGGTAAAGGCACTCAGTGCAAGCGGCTGGCGCAACACCTGGGCATTCCCCACGTCTCGACGGGCGACATCTTGCGCGCCGCGGTGCGTGACGCGACGCCCACGGGACTCGAAGTGTCCTCGATCCTCCACGCCGGCCAACTGGTCTCGGACGACATCGTCAATCGTCTCGTCAAGGACCGATTCAATGACACCGACGCGCGCGGGGGCGCCCTACTCGATGGTTTTCCGCGCACCGCCTCTCAGGCCGAGGCATTGGATGAGATTCTCGGCGAGGACGGAGTGAAGATCTGCATCAATCTCGACGTACCCAATTCGCTGGTGGCTGAGCGACTCTCGTCGCGCCGGGTCTGCCAAGAGTGCGGTGCGATCTACCGCGACACCGACATCGAGGCGATCTCGGGGACCTGCTCCAATTGCGGCGGCGACGTGATCCAGCGTGACGACGACCTGCCCGAAGCGATCCTGAAGCGACTCGAGGCCTACGAGCGCGACACGGCGCCCCTGCTCTCGTTCTACGACGGGCGCGGACTGCTCGTACGCGTCGACGGCGATCAGGACCCCCAGGAGGTCACCGCGGAGATCCTCGACGTGCTCAGCGAGCGAGGCATCACGTGAGGCGCTCGACGGACGAACTCAACAAGATGCGCAAGGCCGGCAAGGTCGTCGCCGAGATGCACGAGGTCACCCGCGCGGCGCTGCGCCCGGGCATCACCACGCGCCAACTCAACGAGTTGGCCGCTGAAGTGCTCGCCCATCGCGGGGCGCGCTCGAACTTTCTGAATTACCACGGTTTCCCCGCCGTCATCTGCACTAGTCCCAACGACATGATCGTTCACGGTATCCCGGGGGAGTACGTCTTACGCGAGGGCGACATCATCTCGGTGGACTGCGGTGCGATCATTGAGGGCTATCACGGCGACGCCGCCTACACGGCGGGCGTGGGCGAGATCACCGACCAAGCGAAGCGTCTCCTCGAGGTGACCGAACGCTCGATGTGGGCGGGCATTGAACAATTGCGCATCGGCAATCGGCTGCACGAAGTCGGCCGCGCGGTCCAGGACGTCGCTGAGGCCGCTGGATTCTCGGTGGTGCGTGAGTACGTGGGCCACTCGATTGGCACCGCGATGCACGAGAGCCCCCAGGTGCCCAACTACTGGCCCGGCAATCCCGGACCGATGTTGAAAGAGGGCATGGTCTTCGCCGTGGAGCCGATGGTCAATGTCGGCAGCTACGACACCTTCGTTCTTGACGACGGGTGGGGAGTCATGACCCAGGACGGGCAACTCTCGGCGCACTTCGAACACACCATCGCCGTGACCGATAACGGTCCCGAGGTCTTCACCGTCGCGTAGCGACGTGCTGGTACCGAGCGCTGGCGCCCGCGGGACAGCGTTTCGTGGTGCACGTCGTCTTTACTGATAGGGATCCTCATCACCGTCTGAGATGACACATCTATATAAGAGATATGTATGTTATATTCATCACCAATAGTGATACACTTGCTAGGAAGCACGTGATCACGGGTGAATATTCGGTGGGAAGGTACTTCGCAGATGTACAGACTCAGGTGGCGCTTTCCATAAGGCGAGGGGGGTTCCCTGAATCGCACTCTAGGAAGGAAGTTCACCCATGAGTATTTTGGGCATGAAGCACCATCACTCGTTGCTACGATCGAGATCGCGTGGAACCAACCCAAAGAAGTTGGCCTTCGGGTGGCTCGATTCGTCGCCTCTCTTGGCCGTGGCAGCACGTTCAGCACGGGCGGAGCAGCGTTCGCAGACCCCCCGGATCTACGAGGAGTACCGCGCGTGTTTGGCTCGCCGCGACAGGGAACACGACGCCGCACTGTAGGAGCAGGCGCTTTCGCAGAGGTGAGGAGACCTGGCGCGACCGGCGCTCTTTTCCTTGGCGCGGACAGTCAGGATCGTCGCCGCAATCGTCGGGTGACGCGGGTCAACAGTACGACCCCTCGCCGTCATGCCAGCAGCGCGACTGATCAACGACTCTCAGGTCACTACCGAGTGGCCCCCGCTCAGTCGCGGTGGTCGCGGTCGAACTGGCGCTGCGCAAAGAGCGCCGCTTCGGTGCGACGCTGAAAGCCCAACTTCGCGAGTAAATTCGACACGTAGTTCTTCACGGTCTTCTCGGCCAAGAACATCACTTCGCCGATCTCGCGGTTGGAGAGTCCCTCGGAGAGCAACTCCAAGATGCGCCGCTCCTGGGCGCTCAGACTCTCGAGGCGCAAGTCCTCGGTGATCTGTCGACGCAGGCGTTCACGCGCGCGTTCAATCTGCTCGGCGCTGAGGAGCATCTCGCCCTGGGCGACGCGGCGGATCGAATTGACAAGGTCGTCGCCGCGAACGTTCTTCAAAACGTAGCCCTGCGCGCCGGCGAGCACCGACGCGTTGAGCGCCTCATTGTCGGCGAAGGAAGTGAGCATCAAGCAGTTGAGGTGCGGGTAGGTCTCGCGCAGGCTGCGGCACAGGTCCACTCCACTGCCGTCGGGCAGTCGCACGTCGAGCACGGCGACGTCCACGTCACTGAGCTCGAGCGCCAGCGCCGATTCGAGACTGCCGGCCTGATGTGTGACGGTGAGGTCGGCGTTGGACTCGAGTAGTTCGCGCAGGCCGCGACGCACTATCTCGTGGTCGTCCACGAGCAGGAGACGAATCATGTCAACCTTTCTTGAGCGCTATCCACGTCACCAGTGTGCCACTTCCGGCGCTGGAGTCAATCGTGCATTCGCCGCCCAGGTCCTCGGCGCGCGTGGCCAGGTTGCGCAGACCTCGACCGACGCCGCCAACCTTGTCGAATCCCACGCCATCGTCGCGTACCCGCAGCACGAGGTAGTCGTCGACGCCCCGCAGGTTCACCTCGACGTGAGTGGCCTCGGAATGGCGCACGATGTTCGACAGGATTTCGCGCAGCGCCTGGATGGTGTGGTGCGCACAGTGCTCGTTGACCTGCTGGGAAAGTCCGGCCTCCATCTGCAGATGCGCCTGCACGCCCAATCGGCTGCCGACTTCGTTGGTGAGCGCGGTGGCGCGATGGCGCAGCGTGTCATCGGTGGCGCGGTCCTGGTCGATCTCAAAGATCGTGGTGCGAATGTCGTGGATCGTCTCGTTGAGCTCGTCGAGGGCGAGATTGATTCGCGCGCTCGCGTCGTCGTCGCTCACGTGTGGCAGGGCCATTTGCAGCCCGAGCCCCACCCCGAAGAGGCGCTGGATGACCGTGTCGTGCAAGTCGCGCGCCAGGCGCTCGCGCTCCTCGGCGACCGAGAGTTCACGCAATTCTCGGCGCAAATTGGACTGGTCGATGACCGCTCCGGCGACGCGTCCAAAGGTGGCGAGCAAGAGTTCATCGTCGTAACTGAAGGCCTCGTCGTTGAGGGGCTCGGTGATGTAGAGATTGCCCCAAATGTGGCCGTTGCGCGTCAGGATCGGCACCCCGAGGAAGCGATGCATGGCCGGATGTCCCTCGGGGAAGCCCACCGAACCAGCATGGTGGGCCAGGTCGTCGATGCGCAGTGGTTGCCCGCCCATGATGGTCTCGCCGAGGACGCCCTTGCCCGTGGGCAAGTGGCCAATGACCGCGCTCGCCTTGGCGTCGATGCCGTAGGTGATGAACTCGGACAGGGTCGTCCCGTCCCGCGCCAGTACCCCGAGGGCTCCGTAGCGCGCCCCGGCGAGTTCGGTGGCGGTGGCCACAATCTGCTGTAGGAGGGAACTGAGGGTTGCTTCGGTCTCCATCAGGAGCATCGCGTCGATCAGCGCGTGTAGGCGATCGGGGTCGCGCAGTTCTCGGAACTTCACACCTCCACCATCGCACACACGCTCGGTATCAGTGCTGTTGGCCCACCACAACCGAGACGGGAAAGGCCACCAACTGGCCCCCGTGGCTCAGCGTGTCGCCAAGGAAGTCATCCATTGGTTCCACGTTCGAAACGACGTCCGCGATTCCCGAGGCCACCACTGACCAGGTGTGATTCGCGCCGTCGACACCGTCGACCTGAACAGTGAGGACGTCGTGGCGCTGGGCGGCGAGTAAAATTGAGGAGTCCGAACTGGCGATCAGGATTGTATCCCGTTCCAATACCCTGATCCTCGCCGGTAGGGCGGTGGGCAGGCACCGCACCGAGACGAGAATCCGCGCCAGGGGAGCGCTCGAGAGTCGATCAAGGCAGTCGTCTCTCCCCAACACCGTCGTGAGTGACAAATCCTCCATCAATCCAGCATGGACCCAGTCCCCTCGCGGGTACTAGGGCCGGCGGTCACTTTTTGCCCATAGGCTGGTTACTTCAGTCCCGTTGGCGCCGCCGAGGCACCGGCTGGCGGGGACGTTGCTTTTGCATTGTCAAGAAAATTCGGTAGAATAGTCAGCCGACCTCTTATGGGGTCAAGCGCCGAGGAGTTCCGTGCTCCTCCACGTCGCAGTGCCGCAACAAGGAGAAAGAACCTGAGTAAGCCAAAGGAAGACGCGTTCACCGTAGAGGGTACCGTCGTCGAGCCACTTCCCAACGCCATGTTCCGCGTCGAGTTGGAGAACGGTTACACCGTCCTCGCTCACAGTTCGGGCAAGATGCGCATGCACCGCATTCGCATCCTCCCCGGCGACAAGGTCCAAGTTGAGATCACGCCCTACGACATGACTCGCGGGCGCATCACCTATCGCTACAAATAACTCACGTTCCAGAAAGTTCGAGAAAGAAACGACATGAAGGTTCGCGCCAGCGTCAAAACCATGTGTGAGAAGTGCAAGGTCATTCGACGGGCCGGTCACGTCCGCGTGATCTGTGAGAACCCGCGTCACAAGCAGCGCCAGGGCTAGGAGAGGAAGAATATGGCCCGTATTGCCGGAGTTGACATCCCCCGCGACAAGCGGACGGTGATTTCACTGACGTACATTTTTGGAGTCGGACCCACCAAAGCGCAGCAGATTTGCGCAGCCACCGGTGTTGACGAATCCACTCGAGTGAAGGACCTCACCGACGCGGACGTCAACAAGCTGCGTGCCTACATCGACCAGAACGTCACCGTCGAAGGTGACCTACGTCGCGACGTCGCCCAGGACATCAAGCGCAAGATGGAGATCAATTGTCTCCAAGGGATTCGCCATCGTAAGGGCCTGCCGGTCCGCGGCCAGCGCACTCGCACCAACGCCCGCACCCGCAAGGGACCCAAGCGCACCGTCGCCGGTAAGAAGAAGGTTACGAAGTAATGGCTAAGCCCACCGCTGCTCGCAAGACTCGCAAGAGGGAGCGAAAGAACGTCGCCTTCGGCGTCGCGCACATCAAGAGTTCTTTCAATAACACCATCGTCTCGATTACCGACCCCGAGGGCAACGTCCTGTCGTGGGCGTCGTCGGGGCAGGTGGGCTTTAAGGGTTCACGCAAGTCGACCCCCTACGCCGCCCAGCTGGCCGCCGAGAAGTGCGCGCGTGCCGCGATTGAGCACGGTGTCAAAAAGGTCGACGTCCTCGTGCGTGGTCCCGGTTCGGGCCGCGAGACCGCGATTCGTTCGATCGCCGCCGCCGGCATCGAAGTCGTCGCCATCAAGGACGTCACCCCACTACCGCACAACGGCTGTCGCCCCAAGAAGCGTCGCCGAGGCTAAGGAAAATCATGGCTCGTTACACAGGACCCGTTTGCCGACTTTGCCGTCGTGAGCGCACCAAGCTCTATCTCAAGGGTGAGCGCTGTCACTCAATGAAGTGCCCCGTCGCCGAGAACTCCGACCGTCAAAAGCGCGCGTTCCCGCCGGGCATGCACGGCAACGCCCGCCAGCGTCAGGGCTCGGAGTACTTGGGTCAGCTTCGCGAGAAGCAAAAGGCTCGCCGCATCTACGGTTTGCTCGAGAAGCAGTTCCGCAACCTCTACGAAGAGGCCAGCCGTCGCCCGGGCATGACCGGCACGAACCTGCTGCAGTTCCTCGAACTGCGCCTCGACAACGTGGCCTACCGCGCCGGATGGGGTGCGTCGCGCGCCCAGGCCCGCCAGCTAGTGCGCCACGGCCACGTCACCATCAACGGCAAGCGCGTCACCATCCCTTCGTACCGCGTGCGCCCCGGCGAAGTGGTCGCCCTGAAGATCGTCACTCGCGAGAACTTCAACGTCGTGCGCAACCGCGACGTCCTAGACCGATCGGTCCCGGGCTGGCTCGAGACCGGTGAGAATGGCTTTAGCGTCACCGTGCGAATCGTGCCCCAGCGTGAACAGATCGACGAGTCGATCAAAGAGCAGCTCATCGTTGAGCTGTACTCGAAGTAATCGTCCCTCTCAGTTTTTAAGGAGTCCCCATGTTGATTATCCAACGCCCCACCATTGAAGCCCTCGGTGACGAGGTCAACCACCGTCAGTCATTCGGTATTGGACCGCTTGACCCCGGATTCGGCCACACGCTGGGCAACTCGCTGCGCCGTACCCTGCTGTCGTCGATCCCCGGCGCCGCCGCAACCCGCGTGAAGTTCGACGCGGTGCTGCACGAGTTCGGTGTCATCGAAGGCGTGAAGGAAGACGTCCAGGACATCTGCCTCAACCTGAAGGACCTGCTGCTCATCGTGCACAGCGACGAGCCGGTGGTGCTACGTCTCGACAAGCGCACCGAGGGTCCCGTGCTCGCGTCGGACCTGTCCACGACCGCCGACGTCGAGATCTTGAACCCCGACCTTCACCTGGCTTACCTGACGAGTCCGCGGAGCGTGCTGACCTTCGACCTGACCGTCGAGCGTGGCAAGGGCTACGTCGGCGCCGAGGGTAACAAGGGCTCCTCGACCATTGGAGTGATCCCGCTGGACGCTATTTTCACCCCGGTGCGTCGCGTGAGCTTCGAGATCGAGCCCGTGCGCGTCGAGCAGTCCAAGGACTTCGACCGCCTGGTGATCGAAATTGAGACCGACGGTTCGATCAGCCCACGTGAGTCGTTGGCGTCGGCCGGCAAGACCCTGGGCTCCCTCGTCGAGCTCATCGCCAGTTTCGACTCCGAGGCTCCGGCCCTGGAGCTCGGCGACGTGGGCACCGCCCAGGCCGCCGCCAGCGAGCTCGACATTCGCATCGAGGAGCTGGGATTGACCGAGCGCTCGCGTAACTGCCTCAAGCGCGCCGGCATCAACACGATTGCCCAGTTGGTGAACGCGACTGAGCGCGACCTCACCTCGATCACCAACTTCGGTCAGACGTCCTTGAAGGACGTGACGGACCGCCTCGAAGAGCGCGGTCTCTCACTGCGAGTAGAGGACTAAACATGCGCGGTACTCCAACCAAGGGCAAGCGTTTTGGGGGCGACAGCGCCCACCAGAAGGCGATGATGGGCAACCTCGTCGCCTCGATGATCGCCGCTGAGGGAATTGTCACGACCGAAGCCAAGGCCAAGGCCCTGCGCCCGATCGTCGAGAAGGTCGTCACCGCCGCCAAGAACTCACCCGAGGGATCGGTGCACGCGCAACGTCGTGTCGTCGCCTTCATCCGTGACAAGGACATGGCCCACAAGCTCTTCACTGAGATTGCGCCGCGCTACACCGAGCGTCCAGGTGGCTACACCCGCATCTTGAAGCTCGGGCCGCGTCAGGGCGACAACGCCCCGATGGCGCGCATTGAGTTCGTCTGAGCCGACTGCGAAGGCCACCCAACGGTGGCGTCTGGACATCGCCTACGACGGCCAAGGCCTGAACGGCTTCGCCTACCAATCTGAGGTCACGACCGTCGTCGGACTTCTTCGTGCGACGATCGCGACGACCCTGCACCTCGACGCCGAGCCTCACATCGTGGGCGCCGGTCGCACCGACGCCGGGGTGCACGCCTTCGCCCAGGTGGTGCACGTGGACCTGCCCGGCGACTTCTTCGCGTCGCGCGGTGGTCCGGACGCCGAACGCCTCGTGCGCGCCCTCAATCGTCAGATGCGCGGGCGGGTGAGAATCTTGAGCGCCTACGTCGTCGACCCGGAGTTTCACGCGCGGTTCTCGGCCACCTGGCGCGAATACCGCTACCTGGTGCTCGAGACGACGCCGCCCGCGCTGGCCCTGCACGACGCCTTCTCCTGGGCCGTCAAGGGCCCCCTGGACCTGGCGGCGATGAATCGCTCGAGTGCGCACCTGCTCGGAACGCACGATTTTCGAGCGTTTTGCCGCCGTCCCGACGGCTCGGACCCCGACGAGCCCCTGAAGCGACTGGTAATGAGCGCCAACTGGGAACGCCTAGAGGACACCTGGCAGATGAGCCCCGAAGGCGCTCCCGCGGTACGTTTCACCATCCGCGCTCAGTCGTTTTGTCACAACATGGTCCGCTGCGTCACTTCGTCGCTCGTGGCCATTGGACAGGGCAAGCTCCGTGAATCGACGATTTCAGAGCGCCTGGAGAGCCACGTGCGAGATCACCTGCCCGCCCCGGCCCCGGCGGGGGGGCTCAGCCTCGTGGGGGTCGGCTACCCAGCATTTGCCGGAGGACCCTCGGGTTTTGTAAGGTAGAGAGTCCCCCTCGGCGTATCGAGGGAAGACGAAGAGATCGCTGAAGGAAGAACTGTGCGTACGTATTCACCGAAGGAAGAAGAGATCACGCGCGAGTGGCGCGTGATCGACGCCGAGGGACTCGTCCTGGGTCGCGTCGCCACCGTCGCCGCGTCGTTGCTTCGCGGTAAGCATCGACCCTATTTCGCCCCGCATCTCGACACCGGCGACTTTGTGATCATCGTCAACGCCGACAAGATTGTCGTGACCGCCAACAAGGCCACACAGAATTTTCACTACCGCCACTCGGGCTACCCGGGCGGTCTGCGCTCGACCTCGTGGCAGAGCCTGATGGACACCGACCCCGAAGCCCTCGTCTACGAGGCCGTCAAGGGCATGGTGCCCAAGAACCGCTTGGGCCGCGCACAGATGGGCAAGCTCTTCGTGTACGCCGGGTCCGAGCACCCCCACGCCGCTCAGCAGCCATCGCAGTTCGACACTTCGGCGATTCGCCGCGGCTAAGGAGATTTGAACGTGACCACCCCGTTGACCCAGACCACCGGCCGCCGCAAGGAAGCCGTCGCTCGCGTACGCCTTCGTCCCGGTACCGGAACGATCACCATCAACAGCCGCGCCTTCGACAACTACTTCACCTCGGCGACGCACCGCCAGATGGTGATGGAGCCAATGCGTCTCACCGACACGGTGCAGACCTACGACGTGGACGCCACCATTGAGGGCGGCGGCGTCGCCGGTCAGGCCGGGGCGCTGCGTCTCGGCATCGCGCGTTCGTTGCTCGAGCTCAATGAGGAACTGCGCTCGACGCTGAAGAAGGCCGGACTCCTCACGCGCGACGCGCGTAAGAAGGAGACCAAGAAGTACGGTCTCAAGAAGGCTCGTAAGGCTCCTCAGTACTCGAAGCGATAGAGACCATGGCCGTGCACTTTGGCACGGACGGCATTCGTGGCCGCGCGTACGAGGAGATCTCCCTCGATTTAGCGTACCGACTCGGTCGGGCGGTGGGAACTGTCTTCTCCGTGCCCATCTACGTGGGTTACGACACTCGCGAGAGCTCGCCGCCGCTCTCCCTGGCGGTCCTCGCCGGGCTCGCTGATTCCGGAGCGCAAGGATACAACCTGGGCGTCTTCACGACTCCCGGTGTCGCGGTCATCGCCCAGCGGCGCGGCGGAGCGGGCATCGTCGTCTCGGCGTCGCACAACCCGTATCACGACAATGGTCTCAAAGTCCTCGGCGTGGGTGGCGCCAAGCTCGATTTCGCCACGGAAGCCGCCGTCGAGGCCGTGCTCAACGCGACGCCCGGACCCGGTCGAGCGACGTTCGATGACGTGAGCATTGACGTCGACGCCGAGCACGAATACGCCGAACACCTTCGCCGCCTCGTCCCCGGTGATCTCTCGGGTCTTCACCTGGTGCTCGACTGCGCCAACGGCGCGGCCTCGCACGTCGCGCACGAACTCTTCGAACGAACTGGCGCGCGCGTCACCACGTTGCACGACACGCCCAACGGAACCAATATCAACCTCGAGTGCGGCTCAACGCACCCCGAGGACCTGCGCCGCGCGGTCGTCGCGCTCGGCGCCGACCTCGGCCTCGCCTTCGACGGTGACGCGGACCGGCTAATTGCCGTCGACGCTCAGGGCAACCTGCGAAACGGTGACGACCTGGCGGTGCTGTTCTCACTCGACGCGCACGCGCGCGGCGAGCTGGCCGGCGTGGTCGTCACGGTGATGAGCAACCTCGGACTGCACCGCGCACTGACGTCGCGTGGCGTGGAAATTATCGAGACCGACGTGGGGGACCGCAACATTCTCGCGGCGCTCGAGGAGCGCAGCTGGAACTTCGGTGCGGAGCAGTCCGGCCACCTGATCTTTCGTCACCTCAGCCCCACCGGCGACGGTCTCTTGACCGGCATGCTGGTCGCCGACATGGTCGTGCGATTTGGTCCCCTCGCCGAGCAGTGCGACGCCGCGTGGCAGCGTGTTCCTCAGGACCTGATCAACATCGCCGCGGGTGACTACGACGACGTCGTGGTGCGCGCGATCTTCGAAGAGGAGTGCCGCGTGAGGAACGTGGAGAGTGACGATGTTCGACTCCTGATTCGTCCGTCGGGCACCGAACCGCTCGTGCGGGTGATGATCGAGGCGCTCGACGACTCGTTCGTGGTGAGTTTTTCGACGCGGGTGCGCACTCACTTCTTCGGCTGAGTGTTTCGGAGCGGATTTTCGTCCCGGGTAGACTGAAGACATGTGCGGCATTATCGGAGTCGTGGGCTCCACTGAGACCCTGGCGACGCTACTGCAAGGCTTGCAGCGCCTCGAATACCGTGGGTACGACTCGGCGGGCATCGCTCTGGTGAGTTCGGGGCACACCTGGAGAGCGCGCACGGCAGCCGGTACCGAATCGGTGGCCGCGTTGCGCGTTGAATGCGAGAGCGCACCGCAGAATTACCGCTCGGGTATCGGGCACACTCGCTGGGCCACCCACGGCGCACCCGAAGCGGTGAACGCCCACCCGCACCTCGACTGTTCGGGACACGTTGCCATTATTCACAACGGCATCATCGAGAACCATACCGAACTGCGTGAAGAACTCATCGCGCGTGGTCACGTGTTCACCTCGGTGACCGACTCCGAAGTCGTCGCGCACATGATCGAGGAGTTGCGCGGCAAGGGTTTCGATCTTCTCGACGCCGTGCGCCACGCGCTCCTGCAGGTGCGTGGCGCCTTCGCCATCGCCGTCATGGACGCCACCGAGCCCGACGTCATCGTGGCCGCGCGGCGTATTTCGCCCCTCGTGGTGGGCACTGCGCCCGGGGTCTGCTACCTGGCCAGTGACGTGCCCGCCATTCTCGACCGCGCGACGGCTTTTTACGCGGTCAATGACGACGAAGTAGTGCGCCTCGGACCAGAGGGTTTTCGCGCCGTCGACCTCGAGGGCGCGCCGGTGCGTCTGCGCCAACTACAGATCGACTGGGACCTCGAAACGGCCGAGAAGGGTGGCTACGACGACTTCATGAGTAAGGAGATCGCCGAACAGCCCGACGCCGTTCGCTCGACGTTGCTCGACCGGCGTCGCCGCGACGGCACCATCGTTTTTGACGAACTTCGCATTTCGGACCAGGAGTTGCGCGAGGTCAAGCGCGTGGTCCTGGTGGCGTGTGGCACGTCGCACCACGCCGCGCAGGTTGCCAAATACGCCATCGAACGTTGGGCGCGCCTGAGTGTCGATGTCGACATCGCTAGCGAGTACCGCTACCGCGACCCCATCGTCGAAATCGGCACGCTGGTGATTGGCGTCTCGCAGAGCGGCGAGACTATCGACACCATCCAGGCCACGCGAGAAGCGCAGCGCCGCGGTGCGCGAGTGGTGGCGATCTCCAACATCGTCGACTCCTCCCTGGCGCGCGAGGCCGACGCCGTCCTCTACACCCGCGCCGGACTCGAAGTGTCGGTGGCGTCGACCAAGGCCTTCGTCGCCCAGGTGGCCGCACTGGAACTGCTCGCGCTACGCCTGGCGCAACTGCGCGAGACTCTCGCGCCCGAGGAGATCGACCGACTGCTCGAGGGGCTGCACGGAGTGAGTGCGCACATCGCCACCGCCCTCGAACGCCGAGCCGACGTGGACCTCGTGGCCGGACAGTTGCTCGAAGCCCACGACTACTTCTTCTTGGGTCGCCACGTGGGTTTTCCCACCGCGCTCGAAGGAGCGCTGAAGCTCAAGGAGCTGACCTACCTACACGCAGAGGGCTACGCGGCCGGCGAGCTGAAGCACGGGCCGCTGGCGTTAATCGAGCCCGGCGTCATCGTCGTGGCGGTCACGACCGACGCCGTCATGCACGAGAAGATCCTCTCCAACGTCGCTGAGGTCAAGGCCCGCGGCGCGACCGTGATCGCCGTGGCGACCGACGAGGACGACCAAATCGACGCCGTGGCCGACTTCGTGTTGCGCGTCCCCTCGACCGAACCGATGTTCACCCCGATGATTGACATCGTGCCCCTGCAGCTGTTGGCGTACTCGTTGGCCCGGGGCCTCGGGCGCAACGTCGACCGGCCGCGCAACCTGGCCAAGACCG
>PMTL01000204.1 GCA_003168075.1 Acidimicrobiaceae bacterium | reverse complement strand
TCAAGCCGGACGATCCGCAGGATTGGGCGGCCCGGCAAATCATTGCCGCCATCACCAGCGACCATCTCTTCAAAGCCGGCGACGATGCTGTGTTCGATTTCTTTGCGGACTTGAAAATCAAGTCCGCCGAGCCGGTCCTGCTCGCCGCCCTCCAGCGGCATCCCGGCATCAGGGGCTTAGCCTCAGCCGTGGCCGCCTTCGCCGCCGATGCCGCGGGTTTCACCACGCCGACGGCCGTCGAAGCCAACGGCGGGTTCACCATTCCGCTTCCGAAGCCGGCCACGATGAATCCGGGAACGAGGTGGGTCCACGACGTAGTGCCGCCCAGGCCAGACATCAGGAACAAGCCGATTCCAGTGAGAGCCAGACCGGGGCCTATGCGCCAACGGACCGGCATATGGCTGCTCAGCCGCCCGGCAGGGGTGGCCGACACCAGCGTGGCCCCGCTCAATAGCAGGAGACGCACGCCGGTACCGAGGGCGGAGTACCCGAGGTCGTCCTGCAGGTAGAGCACCAGGTACAAGAGCATCGCGAACAGCGAACCGTTCATCGTGAAGGCCGCGATGAGTCCGCCCGAGAAGGTAGGTACCCGAAAGAGCGACAGGTCAAAAAGTGGATGGGCTGTCATCTTCTCAATGACGAAGAACGCGATGAGAAGGACGACCGCTGCCACAATGCAGGCCACGACCCGGGTGTTGCCCCAACTCGTGACGCTCGCTTCAATCAATGCGTACACCAACGAGACGAGGCCCGCGGTGAGCGCCACGAATCCGAACCAGTCAGGTCGAGAGGCGTGAGGCGTCTTTGATTCATCGACCTTCCACAGGGTCACGGCGATGGCAACCACGCCGATCGGAATGTTCACGAGAAAGATTCCTCGCCAACTGATCCCGCTCGTGATGACACCGCCCAGAATCGGTCCGAGCGCGACGGCAATACCTGAGACGGCTCCCCACACCCCGAAAGCCGTGCCTCGATCCTTGCCCTGGAAGCTCTGGGCGAGCAACGCCAGGGACGTGGCGAACATGATTGCCCAACCGACGCCCTGGGCGCTGCGCGAAAGAATGAGCATGATCGATGACTGGGCCAGACCACAAGTCAGTGAACCGAGCGTGAAGATGACCAGTCCGATGACGAACAGCCGCCGTCGACCATAGCGGTCGGCTAGTGCGCCAGTGGTGAGAAGGAGAGATGCGAGGGTCAAGGCGTAGGCGTCGATCACCCACTGCACGTCGGAGAAGGTGGTGTGCAGACCCTGTTGAATGACGGGTATAGCCACCACGACGATCGTGACGTCGAGCAGGAGCATGAATGTCCCGGCACTGACGACGATGAGTGTCCACCACTTCTTGTCCACGGCTCTCGTTTCTCTTGTGTGCAACAGTTGAACTGGCGGGTGTGACACTCGGACCATTCATTCGTTGTCCGGGGGAACTTCAGAATCCGATTGCCCTGGGGAACCGTACGACGGTGCCACGCCCCGGGGAGGGGTTGGACGTTCAGGATGTCAGTGCGGTCAAAGGCTCAGGGCCACCCGTTTGCCACCTTGGCTCGGGCATTCTTTAGCGTAAGGGCACACTCTTTGACGCGAAGCATGGCGCCACTCAGATGGGATCCTTGGTCCCGAACTGCGCGGGTCTCATCTCCAAGGCTTTGGTGTACGCACCCGCGCCTGGATCGGTCGCGTTCACCGAACCCGGCGTGGCCCACTTCATCTCACGCCCCGCTCTCAGTTCGACGCCGCGAGAACTGCGTCGCGTCAAGCCAGGCGAAGGCGGGTGTCGGGACACAGAGGTATCGGCTGCATATTGGCTGTCACAAGGACAGGTGCGCGGTGAGGCAGGGGTCAAGGACGACGCGATGAACCCTGAGACCTCGAACGCGCCAGTGATACGCAATGGTCGGACTACATTTAGGTCTCACATTGACGAAGGGGCCGAAGACGATGACCTTAGGGATCACCGGGACAATCGAGAGCGGATATGAAAACGTTGCCGAGACGTTTTCGCAAACATTTCGCGATTCTCCGAATATGGGCGCGGCCCTTTCCGTCAGGGTAGAAGGTGAAACGGTACTTGACGTTTGGGGAGGCTACGCGGATCCGTACACGGATACGCCATGGTCGGAAGATACCTCGAGCGTTATTTTCTCCAGCACTAAGGGGCTTCTCGCGATCTTGGCCTGCATTTTGACCGAGGAACGACAACTTGATTTTGATTCGCCAGTGGTGCGTTATTGGCCCGAATTCGGAAAATCAGGAAAATCTGAGATTACGATTCGACAACTACTTTCGCACCAGGCAGGATTGTCCGCACCGCGCGAGGATCTTAGTTTCGACGACGTCCTCGACTGGGAAGCCGTGGTCCAATGCCTGGAGCGCCAAGAGCCACTCTGGGAGATAGGGACAGGTCATTCGTATCACGCACTAACTTTTGGATGGCTCGTCGGAGAAGTCATTCGTCGAATCACCGGCTCGTCGGTCGTAGAATACTTCCGCGAAAGGATCGCGTCCCCCCTCGGAGTGGAGGCGTGGATAGGTGTGCCGGAATCTCGATTGGCCTCGGTGGCTCATCTCAGTAATAGCGAGGTGAGAGAGGAACTGGCAGCTTCTCGGTTGGAGGCAATTCGAGATGGAGACCCAGATTGGTATGGCAGATCATT
>PMTL01000232.1 GCA_003168075.1 Acidimicrobiaceae bacterium | reverse complement strand
CTGTCCCGTCTCGGTGGGGCGGGGTGCTCGCGTCGTCCAGGACCGGCTTAGCCACAGCCGCGCATCAAGTTCGAGGAGTCGCCGGGCCACTGTGCCCTTGCCGACCCCCCCCGGACCAATGAGTACGACGACGAGTGGCTCAGCGGACAAGGGCCTGAAAGAGTTGCTCTCGCTGTCGTGGCCCGAGGCCTCGGATGCGGCGGGTTTGAGCGATGGCGGCGCTCTTCATGATGCGAGCCGCCTTCACCTCGCCAATCGCGGGCAAGGCACTGATGAGGTCGTAGGCGCGCATCTGCGCGACGCACTCCTCATTCTCAGCGAGGACAAACAGCTCTTCGAGCGAAAGTTCGCCCGACTTCACCATTTTCTTCACCTCGGCACGGCGTCGACGATTGGCGACCGCCGCGCGCGACGCGGCAACTCGCTGTTCGTGAGTGAGGGAAGGGGGAACTGGAGCCACGAAGTCAGAATACCCCCTGTGAACTCCAAGTACTAGAGAAAAGTCGTTAAGTTATCGCGCCAGCGCCGAACGGCGTCACGCAGAGCCGAACGCTCAGGACCGCTGTCTAATATGGCTCGCGCGACGTTCACGAGGACTGTCCCATCGGGACATCGCTCGAAGAGGCGCCCCACTTGTTCGGGCGTCGCACCCTGCGCGCCTACTCCGGGCACCAAGTACGGTCCACCGAGTTGGGCGAGGTCGAATCGGGGTCGGTCCCTCGTAGCGCCCAGCACGACGCCGAGCGCTCCGAGACCTTCGTCGTGCTGATTCATTTCGGCCACGAGTCGCAAGACGTGGTCCTCCACCGCTTCGTCGCGATCGGTGCGCGCACGCTGGATGGTGCGTCCTTCATCGTTCGACGTCGCGGCGAGCACGAAGACGCCGCGCCCCTCGACGCAGCGCGCGAAGAATGGCGCGAGAGATCCGACTCCGGTGAAGGGACTCAGGGTCACCGCGTCGACGCACAAGGGAGAGGACTCGTCAAGCCACGCCGCCGCGTAGGCGTCGTTGGTGACTCCAATGTCGCCGCGCTTGGCGTCGGCGATCACCAGTATGTCGGCGTCGCGCGCGTCAGTGATGAGTCGTTCGAGTACTCGGTACCCGGCCGATCCGAATCGCTCAAAGTAGGCCACCTGGGGCTTCACCGCGGCCGCCGAACCCACCGCGGCCTCCAGCACCGCCAACGAGAAGAACTCCAGTCCTTCAATGCTGTCGGGTCGACCCCAGGCGTCGAGCAGCACCGCCGACGGGTCAATTCCGACGCAGAGCGGCCCGAGGGCGCGGATTCGCTCTTGGAGGCGTTGGCCGAACGTCTCAACCATGCGCGACCCCTCGTAGTTCCTCAATCGACGTCACCGAATGGCGCGCCATCCAATCTCGCGCACCCCGAGCGACCAGCCAGGGAGCGCGCGGATCGGCAAAGCTCGCCGTGCCCACTTCGACCGCGCTGGCCCCAGCCATCACCATGGCGATGGCGTCGTCGCCACTCGACACCCCGCCCACCCCGACCAGTGGCGTGTCCGGGAGCGCCGCGTGGCATTCGTAGATGGCGCGTAGCGCGACGGGAAGAATTCCCGGGCCGCTCAGGCCACCTCCCCCGTTACCCAGGGCCGGGCGACGCTTGTCGATGTCAATGATCATGCCCAGCACCGTGTTGACGAGCACCAGGGCCGAGGCGCCAGCGTCCACGGCCGCGCGGGCCACGTCCACGAGTTCAGGGGTATTGGGCGAGAGCTTGACCCACAGCGGCAGTTCGGACTGCGCGGCGACGGCGACGACCTCAGCCGTCAATGACGCGGAGTGCGCAAAGATTCCCGTGCGACCCTCCAGATTGGGACACGAGGCGTTCACCTCGAGGGCCACCACGTCAGCGCCGTGCATCGCTCGAGCGGCGTCGGCAAATTCACTGACACTCCTGCCCCAGATGGACGCGACCACACGCGCACGCCGCGCCAGCAATCCGGGCAGATAGTCGCGACGCCACGCCGCGACCCCGGGTCCCGCGAGTCCGACGGAGTTGAGCATGTCAGGACCCCACGCCGCGACGCGCGGGGCCCGATTACCCGCCCACTCAAACGCGGCGAGCGACTTCGTGACGACCGCCCCGAGTTCTGAGAGGTCTCCGTATCCCGAGAGCTCGTCGCCGTGTCCCGACGTACCGGCGGCGGTGAGAACGAAGGAGGGCAGTGACAACTCCCCCACGCGCGTCGCCATATTCATCGGTGCAGCTCCTGCAGGGGAGCCACTCGCCAACCGCGCTCTCGCGTATCGCCGATCCCGACGACCGCCGCCAGCGCCGCACTCATGGTGGTCATGCACGCCACCTTGTGCACCGTACAGGCCATGCGAATGGCCGCGCCGTCGACGCGCGCACTGCGCCCCGAGGGGGTGTTGACGACCATGTTCACTTCGCCCGAAGCGATCAGTGAGACCGCGTCGACGCCCAAGTCGGCCGCGCCTATCTTGCCCACCAGAATGTCCACACTCACTCCACGCGAACGCAGGAAGCCCGCCGTCCCCACGGTGGCGGCGATGGAGAAACCGAGTTCGCGCAGCCGCTGCGCGACGGCGACTCCGGCCACCTTGTCGGAATCCGCGAGCGACAAGAAAACCTGTCCTTCGTCGGGTAGTCGGGTCCCGGCACCGAGCTGCGCCTTGGCAAAGGCGATGCCGAAACTCTCGCCAATTCCCATGACCTCGCCCGTCGAGCGCATCTCGGGTCCGAGCAACGTGTCCACTCCCGGGAAGCGATTAAAGGGCATCACGGCTTCTTTTACGCTCACGTAGTCGGGCACTGGCGTCGACGCCGGCACGACGCCACGTTGGCGTAAGTCTGCGAGGGTGGTGCCGAGCATCACCTCGACCGCGACTTGCGCGAGGGGAATACCGGTCGCCTTGGCGACGAAGGGCACCGTGCGTGAGGCGCGAGGATTGGCTTCGAGAACGAACACTTCCTCGTCCTTAACGGCGTACTGCACGTTGATCAGTCCAATGACTCCCAGCTCGTGGGCAATGCGTGCGCTGTAGTCGTGTAGACAATCAAGTACCTGGCCACTGAGACTCTGGGGCGGTAACGCGCACGCCGAGTCGCCCGAGTGCACGCCGGCCTCTTCCACGTGCTCCATCACTCCGGCCACGAAGATGTCACCCGTAGCGTCGCGCACGGCGTCGACGTCGACTTCGATGGCGTCCTCTAAGAAGCGGTCCAGCAAGATCGGCCGGCTCTGTGAGACGCCGCCCTCGCGCGCGAGCGATCCCGTCGCGCTGGTGAGATCGGCCATGACCCTCTCGAGGGACGTGTCGTCGTAGACGATTTCCATGGCGCGCCCGCCCAGCACGTAGCTCGGCCGCACCAGAACCGGGTAGCCGATATTCTTCACGATGGCCTTGGCCTCCTCGAGGGAGAGTGCCACGTCCCCGGGGGGCTGGCGAAGACCCAGTTTTTTGCAGATCGCCGACCACTGTTCGCGGTCCTCGGCGATGTCAATGGCGACCACCGGCGTACCGAGCACGAGGGACGAATCAATGCTGTGCGCGAGCTTGAGCGGCGTCTGACCGCCCAGTGACACGATGACCCCCACGACTTTTGCGTCTCCCTCGCAGGCCGCACGTTCGGCCGCGATGACCTCGGCCACGTCCTCAGGAGTGAGGGGCTCGAAATACAGGCGGTCCGAGGTCGAATAGTCCGTCGACACGGTCTCGGGGTTGCAGTTGATCATGACGGTCTCGTAGCCCATGGAACGCAGGGCCATCGCCGCGTGCACGCAGCAGTAGTCGAATTCGATGCCCTGACCAATGCGATTGGGTCCCGAACCAAGGATGATCACCCGGTCGCGCGGTGACGAGCGCACTTCACTCTCGTCTTCGTAGGTGCTGTAGTGATAGGGCGTGAGCGCGTCAAACTCGGCGGCGCAGGTGTCGACGGTCTTGAAGGTTGTGACCACGCCCGCGGCGCGACGGCCGGCCGTCACCTCGCTGACCGCGGCGCCGGTCAACGACGCAATCTGGGGGTCCGAGAAACCCGCCTGCTTGTAGCGGCGCCACCCGCGCGCGTCCAGTGTCGCGAGGTTGACTCCGCCAAGTTCACGTTCGAGCACGATGATGCGCTGGAGTTGCTCAATGAACCACGGATCGATCCTGGTGCGCGACACTACCTCGGCGAGGCTCGCGCCACGCCAGAGCACCTCGTGCAGGGCGAAGAGCCGTTCCGGGGTCGCCACCACGCACCGGTGCCACAGGGTCTCGTCGTCGAGCAGCGCGAATTCATTGCCGTCGCCCAGCGCGAAACCCAGGCGTCCTTGTTCGAGCGAGCGGATCGCCTTTTGCAACGACTCGGCAAAGGTGCGACCGATGGCCATGACTTCTCCCACCGACTGCATGCGCGTGCCCAACTCCGGCGTCGCACCGGGGAGTTTCTCGAAAGCCCAGCGAGGAATCTTCGTGACCACGTAGTCAACCACCGGCTCAAAACTTGCGGGAGTCACCTTGGTGATGTCGTTTTCAATCTCGTCGAGTGTATAGCCGACTGCCAGCTTCGCGGCGATCTTGGCGATGGGAAACCCTGTCGCCTTGGACGCCAGCGCGCTCGAACGGCTCACTCGCGGGTTCATCTCGATCACCAGTCGCTCACCGGTGGCGGGGTTGACGGCGAACTGCACGTTGGACCCCCCGGTCTCGACGCCCACTCGACGAAGTACGGCGAAGGCATCGTCGCGCATCTCCTGATACTCGACGTCGGACAAGGTCTGAATGGGCGCCACCGTGATGGAGTCTCCGGTGTGCACGCCCATGGGGTCGAGGTTTTCGATACCGCAAATCACCACACAGTTGTCGGCGACGTCGCGCATGACCTCGAGCTCGAACTCCTTCCACCCCGCGATGGACTTTTCGACGAGAATCTCGCCGATCGGCGAGGCGTCAATACCCTCCACGGCGAGGCGCACGAGGTCATCTACCTTCTCGGCGATGCCGGTACCCGCTCCCCCGAGGATGAAGCTCGGGCGGATAATGATCGGCCAACCAATCTCTTCGGCGATTACGAGAGCCTCATCGGGCGAATGCGCGAAGCCCGACTGGGGAACCGCGAGGCCGATGTCGGCCATCGCGGCCTTGAAGAGTTCGCGATTCTCGGCGGTGTCGATGGCCTCGGGTCGCGCGCCGATGACCTCGATACCCAGTCGCTGGGTCACGCCGCGGCGAACGAGTTCCATCGTGAGATTGAGCGCGGTCTGGCCGCCCAGGGTAGGCAGCAACGCGTCGGGGCGCTCACGCTCGAGTATGTCAGTCAGCACGTCAGGGTCGAGCGGCTCGACGTAGGTGACGTCGGCGATTCCCGGATCGGTCATAATCGTCGCCGGATTCGAGTTCACGAGAATGACCTTGAAGCCATCGTCGCGCAGCACCTGACAGGCCTGGGTCCCCGAGTAATCGAACTCACAGGCCTGACCAATCACGATCGGGCCCGAACCGATCACCAGAATGCTCGAGATATCACTGCGACGTGGCATTACGTGCGCTCCAATTGACCGGTGCGAAGAAGGGTGTCGAAGCGCTCGAACAAGTAACGCGCGTCGTGGGGTCCGGGCCCCGCCTCGGGATGGTACTGGACCGAGAAGCACCGATCCGACGCCGACGAGATGCCTTCGATGACTCCGTCGTTCAAATTGACGTGACTGACCACGCCACGCACGAGCGACTCGGGAGGCACCGCATAATTGTGATTCTGAGCCGTGATTTCGATACGTCCGGTCCCCAGATCCTGGACCGGGTGGTTCGAACCGTGGTGCCCAAAGGGCAGCTTGAAGGTTGTCGCCCCCAGGGCAGTAGCGAGCAGTTGATGACCCAGGCAAATACCAAAGATAGGTACCGTCGACACCAACTGGCCGATCTGGTCCACCTGGTCAACCAGCGCTGCGGGGTCGCCGGGGCCATTTGACAAGAAGACTCCGTCGGGAGAGAGGGCGCGCACGTCAGTGGCGCTGGGCGACGACGGAACGACCGTCACTCGGAACCGTTGGGCGAGCTGGTCCACCATGGCGGTCTTGATGCCGTAGTCGTAGGCCACGACGTGCAGGTCACCCGAGCCACGAACGTAGGACTCGCGCGTGCTCACCTCGCCGACGAAGTCCTGCCCGTCGGTGCCCAGCGCGTCGCTCGCGGCGCCCGCCACGACGTCGGGGTCCGCGTGACCGAAAGCGCCGGGCAACGCCCCCTTCGAGCGCAGGTGACGCGTGAGGCGTCGGGTGTCGACTCCCTCGATGACCGCTACGCGGTGTCGCACGAGAAAGCTCTCGAGTTCCTCGGTCGAACGCCAGTTCGAGCGCAACGGCGCGAGCTCGCGCATCACGAGCCCGCGGCACCAGGGTTGGTTCGCCTCGTCGTCGAGCGACGTCACTCCGTAATTTCCAATGTGAGGATAGGTGAACGTGATGATCTGACCCGCGTAACTGGGGTCGGTGATGACTTCTTGATATCCCGAGAGCGCGGTGTTGAACACGAACTCGCCCGTCACGACGCCGCCCTCGGGCAAGAAACCCGCGGCGTAACCCTCGAAGGACGTACCGTCGCGTAGTACCAACGTGGCGCGAGGGCGATTCATACCAATTTTGCTTCGTGAACGACGAGCTGACCCTTGGCAATCGTGGCGGTGGCCCGACCGGTCAGGTGGCGGCCCGCGTACGGAGTGTTGCGGGCCCGACTGTGCAGTTCGTCTCGCCTGACCGTCCAGGTCGCTCGGGGGTCAAAGACCGTGAGGTTCGCGTCCTCA
>PMTL01000161.1 GCA_003168075.1 Acidimicrobiaceae bacterium | reverse complement strand
CTGGGTCTAAAAACTGGTGGAAGTGGCAGAGGAGGGCTTGAGGCGCGAGGACTAGCCGCTCTTCGCGAAGTCGGACTGGCTGAACACGCTCGCGACTGGCCACTCACGCTGTCTGGTGGCGAGGCGCAACGCGTCGCCCTGGCTCGAGCGCTGGTGCGTGAGCCCCAGCTCATGTTGCTGGACGAGCCATTCGGAGCCCTCGACGCACTAACTCGTATAAAGATGCACGCGCTTTTGCAACGGCTGTGCGAACGCCATCATCCGGCCGTGCTGCTGGTGACCCACGACGTGGATGAAGCCATCTTGCTGGCTGACCGAGTGGTGGTGCTCACCGATGGTGAGTTAGCCCTCGACACGCGCATTGACGTCGCTCACCCGAGGGATCGCAGTGACCCGGCATTCATTAAATTGCGCAATCGATTGTTAAGGGAGCTGGGTGTCGAAGAGTTTGACGTTCGAGCCCCATTGCTGCACGTCGTGTCCGATGGAGCAACCGAGCCCACGGGACCCACTTCGAGGATTTTCCAATGACGCGACATCTTCTCTCGCGTCTGCAGCACCAAACCAAGAACGTCACGACGGCGTCTACCAATGAAAATGAGGTGTCACAATGACCAAGCAATTGCACTTGAATGCATTCCTGATGAGCACGGGACATCACGAGGCGTCGTGGCGGCTACCCGAAAGTGATCCGTTAGCGAGTACTGATCTCGCCCACTTCATTCACTTGGCTCAGATCGCCGAACGGGGCAAGTTCGACTCGCTCTTTCTTGCTGACGGACCCGTCATGTTCGGCAACGTGGGCCAGCGCCCGGCCGGCGTCATTGAACCCCTCACACTTTTGACGGCGTTGGCCGCGGTGACCGAGCACATTGGTCTCATCGCGACAGCGTCCACTTCGTACAACTCTCCCTACAACCTCGCTCGACGATTTTCGGGACTCGACCACGTCAGTGGGGGCCGAGCGGGCTGGAACGTTGTGACCACCGCGGGGGTCGAGGCGGCCCGCAATTTCGGTGTCGACGAGCAACCACTGCACGCTGAGCGGTACGCGCGCGCCGCGGAATTCATCGACGTGGCGCTGAAGCTCTGGGACAGTTGGGAAGACGACGTCGTCATCGGCGACAAGGAGAACGGCGTGTGGGGCGATTCGGCCAAGATTCATCCCGCGGCGCACGAGGGGACATATTTCTCGGTGGGCGGAGCACTAAACAGTCCTCGTTCGCCCCAGGGTTATCCACTCATCGTCCAGGCGGGATCCTCCGAAGATGGCAAGGATCTCGCGGCGAGGTATGCCGAAGCGGTGTTCACGGCTCAACAGACACTCGCCGAGGCGCAGGCGTTTTACAGCGACCTGAAGGCACGAACGCTGCGATACGGACGCAGTCCCGACACCATCAAGATTCTTCCTGGGATCGTGCCGATCATTGGCGACACCGCCGAGCAAGCGCGCCAGAAGGAAGCGGAACTCGAGGATCAGATTGTGCACGAGTACGCGCAACGCAATCTGGCCCAGATGCTACGAGTCCCGATCGAGCAGCTCGACCTCGACAATCAGCTCCCCTTTGACCTACTGCCGGAGGAGAAGATTGAGGATTTCAAGAGTCGCTACACGTTGATCGTGGAACTCGGCCGTCGAGAGAAGCTGACCGTACGCCAACTAATTGGCCGCCTCGGTGGCGGCAGAGGACACCTCACCTTTGCGGGCACCGCGGAGCAGGTGGCCGACACCATTGAGCTGTGGTTCACCAACGGAGCGGCGGACGGCTTCAATATCATGCCCGCCGTGCTGCCCTCGGGCTTGGAGTTGTTCGTAGATCAAGTGGTGCCAATTCTTCGTTCGCGCGGACTGTTCCGCAGCGAGTACACGGGGCGCACTTTGCGAGATCACTACGGCTTGGAACGTCCGGCCAATCAGTACATTGACGCTTTCGAGCAGTCCGTAGCCATTTAGAACGGAGCAACGACCTGGGGTCCATCCAGCCCAGTGAACCCTAGGTCGTTGCATGGTCACCGCGGAGCACGTCGGCGTTGCACCACCCGAATGAGTTGACCACGGGGCTCGAGGGATCATACTGCGTAGCAGTTGATGGCGTGGTGTGAAATGGGCACGTGAAAGTGGACGCGCCGTCGCCCACATGACCGATGTGCAGGCCCCAGGAGTTCGAGTTGCTCACATCGTTGCAGATCTCCGAGCGCATCGGGACGAGGTCTTTTTTGGGCGATCAATTCTACGAATATGCCAAAATGACTGCGTCACGTGATCGCCGGAATTGCGCGGGTTGTCCGTTGCTGAATTCATCACCCAATTGTCTGTGGAGTCGGCGGCGACGCGATAGACAACTCCACCTCAGGTGTAGGTCGACGACTCGAATTCCTAGAGAACCATTCGGGTGTGTGCATCAATCTCGCAGAGCTCCTAAATGTATTCGGTAGCCAAAGTCCCGAGTCCTCTTCCAACACGAGACAGGTATCATTTTGCTTCTCGAATGGGGAAGTCTCATGACGCCGCGAACTACCTGACCTGTCTGTGCGATTTACTCGACGCCAGGTAGCGCATTTGAGATATGCTCCCCTCGACGGATACTCAAGATATCGACATAACCGTGGGCGCCCGTTGAGCATGAGTGATGTGGCGCGACACAGGGGGCGTGCAAATGCGGAGCAAGTGGTCCACGGTTTCGTTGGCAGCGATTGTCCTTTTCTGCGTTGGCTCGCAAGCTTCGTCGGCAGGTGCTCATGTGTCGCCGGCAAAACAACTTTCTTTGTTCGAGACGCTTGATGGGCCCTTCGGTCAGGCCGATAACAAATGGACGGATGCGTTGTCCGCTCTGAGCACAAACGCAACTGTCGCTCAAGTCTCCAAGCCATCCCACGCTTTCGTCCCCGCTATTAAGACGTTCGATGCCGGTCTGCAGAAGATTGGCTTCACCGGCAAGACAAAAAGCGACGTGGCGAGCGTCATCAAATTGAATAGCAAGCTAGTTACGATACTGAGTTCAATTAAGAGTGTGAGCGCGCTCGAGGCCCAGCTGGGAACCCTGATTTCCAAGTACAGCCCCGTTCAGGATGCTCTGGCTAAGGACTTTGGCATCCCGACGGGCGACGTGGTGATCTGACCGAGGTTGGCGGAATCTTTCACTGTGACCAGGCAACGCGCCGCGAGGCATGCGAAAACTCTGGATGCTCTGCTGAAAGTCAGTGGCGATGGGTCGCGCGATCACCACGAATTGCGTTCTTGGATGTCTGTCCCCATGTCTCAGAAAAATTGCGTGAGCGGGCATCACTCCAAGAACAATCGTGGACTCCCGCGCTGACTTGTGGACGCAATCATTTCGCTAGGATTCGCAACTGTCATTGGTGCGAGCGGCGGTGGAGCGGGCGACGAGAATCGAACTCGCGTTTCTAGCCGGGGAACCTGGTAGTCAATTGTCGTATTCGGACGCAAAATGGCCCTCGTGGAATGTGGATCCGCTCGATTTCCTTCATGGGCCTCGGGGTGATGTTCACAAGTTTGTTGCCTTCTCGAATCCGCAGAAACCGTTCGAGGACGTTGTTCTCGACGACGCAGCGCTGCAGGTGCGGGCCAAAGGTCAACGCGTTCCCAATTCCATCAAAACTTCTCGCTTTAGAACAAGATTCGCCTCATCGACGAGAATTGTCGTTGTACATTTCGTGGATGAGACCAACCCCGGCCTACGAACAACGTCTCGCCACGGCTCGCCTGCTGCACCGCTTCAACTTCGGACCAACGCCCGGTCAGTACTCGAATCTGTTGGAGCGTGGGCTCGAGGCCACCCAGTCGACCGTCCTGGTGCAGGGACGCAACGACCCCGGGATCGACTCGGTCAAGCGACTGGTCCTCGGAGACCTCGGGTATTTTCCTTCAGGAAAGAATCAGGCCAAATCGAACGAATTTTGGAACAGGATTGAGAAGGACAGCAGTGATTTGGTGATGTGGTGGCTTGATCGCATGGTCGCGGCCCACTATCCCTTGACCGAGCGCATGACGTGGTTCTGGCACGGGCACTGGGCGACGTCGATATCCAGCGTCACGTATCCACTGACCATGAAGAAGCAGAACAGCACGTTGCGTAGTCACGCGCTGGGCAACTTCGCTGGCATGGCGCGCGAGATGGTCGTCGACGGTGCCCTCAACGTCTGGCTCAACAACAATGAAAACTACGTTCAGGCGCCTAATGAGAACTTGGCCCGTGAGTTCATGGAACTCATGACACTCGGGGTCAACAATTACACGCAAAACGACGTCGCTGCAGCGGCGCTCGCCTTGACGGGTTACTCCACCGACCAGTCCAACGGAAGAGTTACCCTCAATCCCAAGGAGCACTTCTCCGTCCCCTTAGGCATCTTGGGTACGTCGGGGGTATTCAACGCCGAAAGTCTGGCCAAACTGGTGGTGTCGAGGAATGACAATGTCCAGTTCATCACGGATCGTCTGTGGTTCCGCTTTGTTTCAGGCTCGACGACGCCACCCGCGTCGCTGGCCGCGAGTTTCGCGAACCGCGACATCTCGTCGCTCGTCAACGCCCTCGTGCACTCAACGGCGTGGACCGATCCAGCTAACGCTCTCGTGAAATCGCCCGTCGAGTGGTTCGTCGGGGCGTGCCGAGCGCTCAGGGTGCGCCCCTCATCGTTGGACGCAAACGATACGCAGTGGGTACTGTCCCAGATGGGCCAAGTACCTTTCAATCCGCCCAACGTGGGAGGGTGGACCTACGGAACAGCGTGGCTCAGCGGCGTCTCATTCCAGTACCGATACCAACTGGCGCAGTCCATTGTCGCCAAGGGTGATCTCGCACCGCTCTCGGTTCAACCATTGAACATGGTCCAGGCGTGCGCCGATTGGCTTGGTGTCCCTGAGTGGTCGCGGCGCACCGCGAACGCCTTGACGATGGCATTGGGGACGCCTTCTGAGCTGGCTCTTGCGGCGATACTCAGCCCGGAGTACATGGTGAGCGCATGATTAACTGTGAATTCGACCGGCGGCGGTTCCTGCAATGGACGGGAGCCAGCCTCTTCGCGGCGATGTCCACCCAACTCTCGCTGGAGTCCTTGGCGAGCGCGGCGAGCCACTCGCCTTTGCCCGCCAAGACACCGATTCTCGTTTTGGTGACCCTCTACGGTGGCAACGATGGTCTCAACATGGTTGTGCCCTTCGAGGATCCGGTGTATCACCGCGTTCGATCGAATATCGCCCTGTCCTCGTCGCAACTGATACCTATCACGCACTCGCTGGCCTTCAACTCGTCCATGCCTGCGATCAGTGCGCTCTACAAGCGGCGCAAAGTGGCGATCGTGCAGGGGGTGAGCTATCCCGACCCCAGCCTCTCGCATTTCTCCTCGATGGCCATCTGGCAGTCCGCATCGCTCACGGGCTTGTCGTCGGGATGGATCGGTCGCTGGCTCGACCAGCAGCCCCACAACGCCTTCAACGCCATTGGCGTCGGGTCGAACTTGCCTCCCGCGTTCGTCGGAGTGACGAGCGTCGCTTCAATGGTGGACGTCGGCGGCATCCAGTTGCCGTCGGGTCCGGTGGCGTCGGTTTTGCCGAGCCTGGGTCATTCGTCCACTTCCGACGTCGCGTTGGAGGCCTCCGCCGCGACGTCGATCACCGACCTCTTTTCGACGGCAAAGCGACTGAGCCAGCACATACCCAAGTCACCGTCGGGCTCGTGGATTGGTCAGCAGCTGTCGCTGGTATCCGCGATGATCAACGCCAACGTGCCCACGCGGGTGTGGGAGGTGAATTTGAGTTCTTTCGACACGCACACCGGCGAGCAAGGCGATCAGAACGCACTACTGGCCGACGTCGACGCGGCGATCGGCGCGTTCATGAAGAGCATCAGCGCGGGGGATCGCTCCAGAGAAGTGACGGTCATGATCTACTCCGAGTTCGGCCGGCGCGTGGAGTCGAACGCCAGTGACGGTACGGACCACGGCACCTCGGCGCCGGTGCTCCTCATCGGCAATGGGGTGAAGGGTGGTCTCTACGGAGAGCAGCCGTCGTTGAAACACCTTGACCCGAACGGAAACCTCAAAGTGGCTATGGACTTTCGCTCCGTCTACGGCGGGTTGTTGCACGACGTGTTGGCGACGCCGGTGAGTGACATCATCCCGTCGTGGAACAAAGCGCTCTCAGTGCATTGAGCGTTCCATCCGAACGTTGGGCAGGAAGTCGCTATATCTGAGCAGAGGTGTTTGACGAGGTACTTACTTGCGGTGGACGTTTAACCTATCGACCGGATCACAATTTTCCTCCACCGACGAAGCAAGGAGTACGCATAAACCGGTATCGCTTCTCGACGTTGGCGATGAACTACGACGGCGCAAGGATCCGCGGAGTAAACACGTGCTCATTCGCGACGCGAGATATCGCAA
>PMTL01000105.1 GCA_003168075.1 Acidimicrobiaceae bacterium | reverse complement strand
CAACTCTTCACTGATCATGGTTACTTTCTTCGCGCGCGTCAGATTGTTTCGCCGACCCCTGCTCCGAAGTCCCACGAAGGGAACGGAGCAGGGGTCGAATCACGGTAGCGCCGCTGCCGGCGCCCGATCCACCTACGAGTTAGCAGGCCGGCATCTTGGGCAGTGAACTCGCCCCTTCGGTCGACTCGTACGCCTTGGCCATCTGTCCTGAGGTTTGTGCTCCGCAGATGAACTTGTTGAGGTAACTCACCAGGGCCGTGTTGCCCTTCTGGACCGCGTAGGAGCCATAGGCGATGCTCAACGGCGTGGAGAACTTCACTTCCTTCAAGACGTTGCTATTGGCCTTGTTGAACTGACCCAAGATGTAGTCCTCCACGACCGCCCCGTTGGCTCGACCAGTCGAGACCTGCAACAGCGCTGTCGTATCGTCGGGGAACGTGTCCGAAGTGGCCTTGGGGAAATCACTCTTGACAAGCGACTCGTCCGTCGAGCCCTGCAACGATGTGATGGTCACGCCGGCCGTGTTCCACGCGGCGATCGTAGGAGCGATGGTTGACTTCTTGGTCGCGGCGAGAACCAGTTCGTATGGCACGTAGGAACGACTAAAGGACACGGCCTTCTTGCGAAGGGCCGTCGGGGTGAGGCCCACCGACACCAGGTCGAACTTCTTAGCCTGAAGACCGGGTATGAGCCCGTTGAAAGCCAAGTTCTCGATATTCAACTTGACCTTCATCTTCGTCGCGAGCAACTTGAGGAGTTGAACGTCGTAGCCCGCGGGCTTTCCGCCTGTAGTGGTGTACATCTCAGGCTTGAACTGCAGGTCCATACCTACGGTCAATGTTCCGGGAGTAATCAGGTGGTACGGGTTGGCCGCCGCCGCATTCGCGCTGGGACCCGTCGCCAGAAATGCTCCCGCGACCAGGGTGCTCGAACACGCAACAATCGCTGCTCGATACCTCAGTGTGGTGCTTAGCTTCATTTCTTCTCCTTTTCAGTGATTGTGAACTTCTTATTTTTCATTCGGTACTACACCTTCGACGCCGCAATGGACCCGCGGATGGGGGCGCTTCGCGACGCGATCAATTCAGCGCGACGCCGTTGACGAGACGTCGCGAAGCGAGAGAGCATCCCTGTGGATGGTTTGGCCAGAATCTTCTCAATCAAACGAAACAGGAAGTCGATGAGAAAGGCCGCGGCGACGTAAAAGCCCGCGGCCGCCGTGTAGAGAACGAACGGCTGATACGTTTGCGACTCAATATTCTGAGTGACTCTTAAGAGTTCGGTGAGGCCAACGACGGAAAAGACCGACGTGTCTTTCACCATTCCGATGAACATGCTGCCGATATTGGGAATTGCGATGCGAGTTGCTTGGGGCAGCGTCACGTGGAGGAAAATCCTCCAACGACTGAGACCCAGCGCCAATCCCGCCTCGCGCTGACCCTTAGGAATCGCCAGGAGAGCTGCGCGATCAATCTCGGCGATGAAGGCGCCGTACAAAAAGGTAAGGGCCACTACACCCGACTGAAACGGACTCAAATTGATGTTGAGCAGAAGCGACCAGCCGTAGTACACCCACAGCACACTCACCAACGCGGGTATTCCGCGAAAGACATTGATGAAGAGAGCGGAAATCCACTTGACCGGCCCCTTGGACATTCGACCAAGTGCGAGGAGGAGGCCGAACAGAACTGACGTCACGAGCGCAACGGCGGAGACTTCGATTGCCACCCATAGTCCGCTGAGGAGTTGGCTGTGGTACTGCCAGACCAGGGACCAATCGAAGTTTGCGGCGAGCGTCACAGCACCGCTCCGATAAATTCACGCGTTCGGGGATTCGTGCTCGAGTCGAATATTTCCCGACCACCGCATTCGACGATGTTCCCGCCTTCGATAAAGACGTTGAGGTCCCCGATCTCACGAGCAAAATTCAATTCGTGCGTGACGATCACCATCGTCATTCCAGATTCCGCAAGCTTCCTCATGGCGGCCAGTACTTCGCCCACGAGCTCCGGGTCCAGTGCCGACGTGGGCTCGTCGAAGAGCATGACCTTGGGATCGAGACTAAGTGCTCTAGCTATGGCCACCCGTTGCTGTTGCCCACCCGAGAGTTGACTCGGATAGTGAGCCGCCCATGGCACGAGACCGACACTTTCCAGAGCTTCAACGGCTCGCTCTTCGGCGGCCTCTCGTGACACACCCTTCGCTCGTCGCAACGCAAAGGTCACGTTGCCGAGGACAGTCAAATGGGGGAACAAGTTGAATTGCTGAAAGACCATACCGACTTGACGTCGAAGCGCTAAGGGTGATCCGCGTTCCATCTTCGAACACTTCATTGGTCCGTACTCGACACCAAGGACTCGCAGCGAACCTTCGTCCGGCTGTTCCAGCAAATTGATGGAACGCAAAAGGGTGGACTTGCCGGAGCCCGATGGCCCGAAGATAACCACGTGTTCGCCGGCGTGAATCGAGAGGTCGACGCCGTGAAGAACTTCAACCGAACCGAACTTCTTCTTGATGCCACGCAACTCGACGACTGCATTGGCACGCGTGGCGGAAGCCGGCGGCGGGGAATCCGTACTATGCCCTGGATTTGTCGTCATAGATGTTCTGCTCGTCGATCGCGACGCGGCGCGGTGGCGCCACAATCACAGTCGACGAACTGATCTCCCTCCCCACATCGAAAAATAAGAATAGCCTAGTCTCGCCCGTGGTACGGGCAACTGTACGCATAGTGACATCTCGTGTCAATGACAAAAGGGAAATTTATCGTTAATTTTGAATTTCCACCGGGCGAAACGCTGGCGCGGAATGACAGCGATAGTTTTCCAGCGCAATGTGGTGACGAGGCGCCATGCCCCGGCAAATATCACATTTTCAGTGCAACGATTGCCCAAACCCTGACCGCGTTGGAGTCCTGATACGGCGGGACGTTGCTCAGTTAGGAATGTGAGGACACTCCGCTTTGACGATCGATTCGCATGTCGGTCTGTACCGCCGTCATACATGCTCGCGTATTGGGCACGCCGTCGACGACCACGAGGCAGTCGTAACACACGCCCATGCCGCAAAAGATTCCCCGCGGAGCCCCATTCACCGTCATTCGCGTCGCTAATCCTTCTTGGGCGACGAGCACTGCGGCCACTGACTCACCCTCGAAGGCCACCACCGACTGTCCGTCCACCAGGACCGTCACTTGAGAGCCGCGGCGGAGGCCACCACCATCTGCGAGTGGAAGACGACCGCGGCGAAAACGCTTCATGAGTGCATCGTAATACGCAACATTGCCCCGTTCCTCGCCACCCACCCTCTTCCTTCGACGCCGCAATGCAATATTCGTCTGACATCAGGTGTGATCACGCCACACGCCGTGGCGAGCACCGTTCGTACGTCGACGAGATTGACAAAGACCCACGTGGTGCTCGTACTCCTTTGGAGATGAAGCGAAGCACCGCGGGTCGCCCGCGAGCCCGCACATTGGGTTCGGGGCCACGCTCACGTCTCATGAACTTCGCGACCTGATGGCAACGACCCCTCACGCACCTTCTGCGGGGACAGCTACGCCGTTGCGACGAACGTGGACGTCCACTCCACTGCTACGGTTGGCATCGAGAATTTGAGCATCGGCGCGTTCGACGTTGTCACCATGGCCAGTATCTGTAGGGTGGGCTTGCTCCACGAGACACGCGGCTCGTGTGGCGCCATCATTGATCTTCGAGAACACGACGCCAACTCATTTCGCTCAAGACGCAAGGAGTCACCATGTTTGACTTAGGGAAAAAGACAATTCTTCTGACGGGGGCCTCGAGCGGCATCGGAGCGGAGACCGCAAAGGTCCTGGGTGAGTCCGGTGCCCACGTCATCGCTCACTACGTCGACGATCATGAGGGGGTGGAGCAAGCGACCCGAGAGATTCCCGGTGACCACAAGCTGCTTCTTTCGGCAAACTTCGAAGAGCCGGGATCAGCGAGACGGCTGTGGCGTGAAGCGGTGGCGTGGCGTGGCGTCGTCGACGTGTTGGTCAACAATGCCGCAATCATGCCCGAGACCGCAATTTCCGGTAGTGATGAGGCGTGGGATCTGGGGTGGGCTCGCGCGCTGCAAGTCAATCTCGTAGAACCCGCGAGTCTGACGAGAGAGGCAGTGTTGCATTTCGAAGACGCGGGCGGAGGCACCGTCATTTCGCTGTCGAGCTGGGCCGCCCAGCAGGGTTCGTCCATTGCAACATTGTCGGCGTACGCGGCGACCAAGTCTGCGATCAAGGCGCTCACCCAAACGATTGCCCGCAACTACGCGAAGGACGGCGTCCTCGCCTACATTGTCGCGCCCGGCATCGTTCGCACGTCTATGTCACTCATCGCCGCCACCGCACGAGGTGGTGACGATGCCGTGAAATCGATATTGCCGCTCGGCGATCTGGTACCAACGGCGGAGGTCGCCGCGATGATCGCCTTTCTGTCGAGCGGAATCTGTCGACATCTCTCGGGCGCGACCATCGACATGAATGGCGCTTCCTATATTCGATGAGCATCATCGATCTTTCGAGGCGACGGCACCCCCACAACGTTGCTACGCTGCATCAGGTATCATAAAATCGTACAATTGTGCGAAATGCGTACAAATTCAAAAGGGGTGTCGTGGTTTCCTGTCCTCTCGCCGTCGGTCGACTTTGGGCAAGTGACGTGGCGCATTCGCGAAGTGCGAAGCGGTAGACGTGGCTCGAGTAGTTTCGCTCAACGAAGCCATCAGTGGCGCAGTACACGATGGCGACGTCGTGGCCCTCGAAGGATTCACCCACCTGATCCCCTTTGCGGCGGGACACGAGATTATTCGTCAGGAGCGACGCGACCTCACCCTGGTTCGAATGACGCCCGACATCATTTACGACCAATTGATCGGCATGGGGTGCGCCAAGAAGCTCATTTTTTCGTGGGCGGGCAACCCCGGGGCCGGTTCGCTTTACCGATTCCGCGACGCCGTGGAAAACGCGATACCCCACGAACTCGAAATCGAGGAGCACAGTCACGCGGGTATGGCCGCCCGGTACCAGGCGGGAGCGTCGGGATTACCCTTTGGAGTCTTGCGCGGCTACCGCGGCACCGATCTGAGCAAAGTCACCACTTCCATCAGCGAGATCACGTGTCCCTTCACCGGTGAAACTCTCGCTGCGGTGCCCGCGCTGACTCCTGATGTCGGTGTGATTTGCGCCCAACAAGCCGATCGCAAGGGAAACGTCATGATGTGGGGAATCACCGGTGTACAAAAAGAAGTGGTGCTGGCTGCGAGACGATCGGTCGTGCTCGTTGAGGAGATCGTGGACCAATTTTCACCGAAGACCAATGGCGTCGTACTGCCCGCATGGGTCGTCGACACCATTTCGGTGGTGCCTTCAGGCCCTCATCCTTCCTACGCCCAGGACTACTCGCACCGGGACAATTCCTTTTACGCCTCGTGGGAGCGCATCAGCAGGGACCGAGAGGCGTTCCTGGCGTGGATGACCGAGCACGTGCTCAACACCGGCGACCACGACGCCTACCTCGCGTCACTCGATGGCACGCGTCATAGAAGTGACTCATGACGTCTCACCAGCCCAACACCGAGTGGACGAGTGACGAGATGATGACGGTAGCCGCCGCTCGAGAGCTCACCAATGGTGCAATTTGCTTCGTGGGAATCGGTCTACCCAGCACCGCGGCGAACCTCGCTCGAGCGATTCACGCTCCCGACGTCGTGTTGATCTACGAGTCCGGCTGCATTGGGGCGAAACCTGATCGCATCCCGCCGTCCATTGGCGACGGTATCCTCAGCGAGACGGCTGACGCCGTCATCTCTATTCCTGAAATATTCAGCTATTGGCTCCAAGCGGGACGCATCGACGTCGGCTTCTTGGGCGCAGCGCAAGTAGATCGCTGGGGCAACATCAATACCACCGTCATCGGGGACTACGGTCATCCCAAAGTACGACTTCCCGGAGCCGGAGGCGCTCCAGAGATAGCGACGTCGTGCAAGAGCGTCATCATCACCCTTCGTCATGGGCCACGAGCCCTCGTCGAAAAACTTGATTTTGTGACGTCCATGGGACACGGTAACGGACCCGATGCACGGCAACGGTGGGGGCTGCCCGGAGCGGGCCCACAAGTCATCTTTACTGACCTCGGCGTCCTTCGTCCCGATGAGGAGTCCGGGGAGTTCTCTCTCGTCGGCGTTCACCCTGGTGTCGATGCGGGTGATGTCGTGCGCGCCACCGGGTGGGCGCTCAAGGTTTCACCCTCCCTCGTCGAAACACCAGCACCTACGGAACGCGAACTGGCGGCGTTGCGCAAGTTCGTGAGTCACGACCAATAGGAACTTTCAGGAGGACTCCATGACCGAGGTCTATATTGTCGACGCTGTGCGTACCCCTATGGGGCGCATTGGAGGATCCCTCGCGCACGTTCGTCCCGATGATCTGGCCGCTGCGACGCTTTCGGCGCTGATGGCCCGACAGACCCACACAGTGGCCACGGACATCAGCGGCGTCGTGCTGGGAAACTCCAACGGTGCGGGCGAAGAGAACCGCAACGTCGCACGGATGGCTCTGCTGCTCGCTGGATTCCCGACGTCTGTTCCGGGTGCCACCGTGAATCGCCTTTGTGGTTCAGGGTTGGAAGCCGTGCTCCAGGCCAGCCGCGAGATTGCGGTCGGCGACGGTGACGTGGTGATTGCCGGGGGCGTCGAATCGATGTCGCGTGCACCGTGGGTGATCGCGAAACCCGATCGAGCCTTCCCGCGAGAACACCAAACGATGTTTTCGACGACCCTCGGTTGGCGCATGATCAATCCGGGGATGCCGACCGAGTGGACGGTGGCCCTGGGAGAAGGGGCCGAGATATTGGCCGATGAGTTCACGATCTCTCGAGAGGAGCAGGACGCCTTTGCCGTGCGGAGCCACGAACGCGCCGCGATGGCGTGGAAGAACGGCGCCTTCGAGAATGAATTTATCGCGGTACCTTCCACCGACTTGCGTAGCGACGAATGCGTTCGCCCCGATTCGAACCCCGAGGCTCTCGCCAGGTTGCGACCAGTATTTCGCGACAACGGCTCGGTGACGGCGGGGAACTCATCACCGATGAATGACGGTGCGGCGGCTCTGCTCTTGATGAGTGAGCGCACGGTGAACGAACTCGGCGTGACGCCACTGGCAAGAATCGCCGGTCGGGCCGTCACCGCCGTCGAGCCACAACGTTATGGCGTAGGACCCGTCGAAGCCGCTGAAGTTGCGCTCCGACGCGCGGGCATCGACTGGAGCGATCTCGCTGTCGTGGAACTCAACGAGGCCTTTGCCTCTCAGTGCCTAGCGTGTCTCAAGTCGTGGCCTGCGCTCGACCCGTCCATCGTCAATCCACTAGGTGGGGCGATCGCTCTGGGTCACCCCATTGGCGCCTCGGGTGCGCGACTCATCACCACCCTGGCCCACGAACTTCGCCGTGGTGGAGGTGGTTGGGGGCTCGCCACAATGTGCATCGGCGTGGGGCAAGGCATCGCCGTGGTCCTCGACGCTCGTTGAACCGTCCGCGTACCTGCGACATCACTGGGGTCCCTCTGGAGCCCCCCCAGAAGGCTTGGTGCTGCCCACTCCAGTTTTGAGCGACGAGGAAGAGTCAATCTGACCGAGACGGCGATTTCTCAAGACTAAAAATTTCCGGTGACTCTCGTCGAACGTGCTCGAGTGCCATCAAGGCGAGGTCGCGCTTCTCGCAATTCTGCACCCACTCATCCAGGGGCAATCGACGATGCACGGATTCGGCGACGCGAGCAACCAATTCGGGCGACCACTCATCGTGCTGTCCCCTTTCGGCACCCATGCGGGCGTACGCCGGTCCGAGTTT
>PMTL01000017.1 GCA_003168075.1 Acidimicrobiaceae bacterium | reverse complement strand
CAAGCACCGCGACGCGCAACGTGCAGTTCCTTGAGGCTGGAACTGCGATGCGAGTAAGAGACGTTGTCCCCGATGTGATGAGCAACGAGGAGGTCCTCGTCGCCGACGACGACTCTGACTTGCTGCAACCGGCTCCGGCCATCTCCCGCACTGAGGTGCAAACGGAGGCCAAACTGCTGACGATTGGAGATCCCGACACACCTCTCAAGGGCTATCGGTGCTTCTTAGCCCTCTCAGATCGTGTTCGCGAAGAACGTGGAGATTTCTTCCTGCAGCCGCACACGACCTCGGTTGTTTGGGGCGGGCAGCGCATCTTGTTTGCTTTCGAACATCACTCGGGCACGTTCGGTCTGTACTACGACTTGCAGACCTCGGAAGCTGTGAGCGCACCGTCGGGCGGCGGCCGTCGACCGACGGCGACGATCGTTCTTGGAAATAGAATCTTCATTCCCGTACCCGATGAAATCGTTGACACATTTCGAACTGGCCCGACCGAGAGGAGACGGTTCGAGGTGAGGTCTGATTTGCTCTACACGACGGGCGATATCCCTTCGGCTTAGATTCATCTGAGGCGTAAAGGTCAGCATCGTCGCACCGCTCACCGACGACGCGGTGACAGGACCCCGATCATCGACACCTACGCGTCCTCTCTGTTGAGGTGCGTGTAGTGCTCCATAATCACTGGCAGTGATGTCGCTGCAATGAGCGACAATTGCAGCGGATTCATTCCTTGACGCAACATCTCGGTCATCCATGAGTGTCGGAGCAAGTGTGGATGGACATGCTTTGTGATCTTCGCTTGGGCAACTGCTGTCTGGACGGACAGGCACCTCGCAGATGCGAACCATCGGATCCGGGCACCACGTCATGACCGTCCGGATCGTGACCAACGATCGGGAGCAGCCTCAGTTCCACGACGTGGTCCTCTGGAGGCAGATGGCCGACTTCGCCTGCCAGCACATGGTGAAGGGGCGCCTCACCTACGTAGAGGGTCGGCGGCGGAGCCGCACCTGGGAAGCTGCCGGCGGCAGCAATCGGCGCACCGTAGAAGTGATCGCAATTCGATTCCAGGCGATTTCGCTTTCGTGTCAGATGTGACGGAAAGGTGTGGCGTCAGTGGCGTCGCCGTTCTAGGTAGTCGTCGCGCACTCTCGTCAGTCGCACCATTCCGCGTGGAGAGTCGGTTTGCCAGAAGTGCCATCCATTACATGACTTCGTACCGAGTGCCGCGGCTCCGGCAGTCGATGGAGAATCCTCTCGGCGTCCGTCCTCCAGTTCGACCTGACCCTCCGCAGTCACTGTGGCTTCGCACATCACTCCAGTCCGGTTACCGACTAGTCGCTGTCCGGGCTGAAGCAGACCGGCTTCGAGAAGGTTCTTCAAACTCACGCCGTAGTAGCGCTGTTGCCTTTCTTCCCCGCCCGCCGTTGTCGGTTCATAGACTTCTGGGACGTCGAGGCCGAAGTTCGAGGGATCCCAAATCAGGTCGCACAAGTTCCGATACAGAGTTTGGCGTTCCCCAAACGATGCAGCCGTGAAGTCGTCGATCGGCGAGAACGGCAGGGCGTACTCTTCTCGCGATCGCAGGAACGTTGGATTGTGCTCGTAGCACTTGGAGTGCAGTGACTTTGCCAATGTGTTCTGGCCAAAGTAGTGCTCCAGCTTGTTCATGTAGGGCTTGTCACCGTAACTCGCATTGAAGTCCTTCGGGAGAAGCAGCAGTCCACCGAACTTGTTCCGTTGGTCGGCAAAAGCCTGTTCGCTCGGCATCTCCGGGTGACGCTCAGGATGGTTCGCCCAAATATGTTCGATCTCGAATGGATGTTTACGTGTTCGGTCCACGAAGTCAGCGAACGTGAGCGCTCCGCCACACTGAATTTCCAGCCAGGCAGAAATGCGTGCCAAGAGATACTTGATTTGATTTCCGTTCCTCTGGTGCAACCCGAGGGTGACCACTGCGCCGAAGCCGTCCTCCATCTCGGCGACCTTTGTGCCCAGCACTTGCGCCAACTCAACGACATCAAGATCCCGGATGTCCTTCATATGGTTGAACATTGTGTACGACACCGTCGAGTACCCGAAGTTGCGGTAGTTGACCATGCGGCGTGCCACGAAGATGTCCGTCCAACCCGCGACCATTTGCGTCTTGATTCGAAACGTCTCGTCGTCATCTGCAGGTGAGATCGCCGCAAGGATTAGTGGGTACTGAAACGTGAATCCGTTCCAAGCGTTGTAGAAGACTTCCTCGAATCCCCGCGTGAGCTTCTGCGAGGCTTCAAGAAGATGTAAGTACCTGCCGGACAGCCGATCGAAATCTCGTTCGACCAGCGCGGTGAAGTCACCGGACTTGCGCAGCCCAATTTCTTCACGGTGGTCGCGAACCCACTTATGGGGCGCCGTTCCGATGATGTCGAAGTCGCCCGGTACTGCATCCTTCCTCCGATCTCGGATCGTTTCGGCGTACTTTGAACGCAGCCAGTTGCGTATGAAGTCAGAGTCACCTTTGTCGACGAGATTGCTCAGCGCCGCAACGCGTCCGCGCCAGAGGCGATTGGCGGTCTCGATCTTCTCGGGATCACGAATCATCGCGAGGAGGTAGCTCTTTAGCATGTCCGTGGTCGTCAACCGCAAGCCGCGGTCGTTCATGGTCTCAAAGATCTCTAACGCCATCTCCTGATCCGACGTCGCGATCTCAACGACTGCGACTCGCT
>PMTL01000002.1:26621-41469 GCA_003168075.1 Acidimicrobiaceae bacterium | reverse complement strand
CCCGGAACCTGTTGATTAAGAGGTCTAGGCGGCATGTTTTGAAAATATGTAAAGAGCAGTACAGCCCTTTGTTTTAAGGGAAGTTGGACGTGCAAACGTCTATAACGTCGCGTGGTGTTGCGGTGCAGATGGGCCTGTAAATGGGCCTGTTGCAGATTGGAAAGGTCCAAGACTCGAGTCAAAATGGACATTTCCGATGCTGCCGGTTGCGAGGACATTTGATTGCCGTCCTGTTGATTCTTGATAACAGGTCCCATCGCTTGGGAGCCTAAAGAACCAGCTCGGCGATGCCGAAGTGACTTGTCTCCGGGAGTCCCGCGCTCTACGAGAAATCGTCCGGCGACATGAAGGTTGAAATGTCGGAACTGAGTGTGTGCGGCGAGTCGAGTCGTTCAGCGAGATCGATGACGTCTCTCATGTCTGGGACTTCGTAGCCGGGATCAACCCAACCGCATCGCACGCACGTTCCGCCTCCAACTCGATACGAGCCGCACGTCGCGCAACGCTGATTAGGTCCGACGGACCACCTCATGCGTGCCGCCGTCATGGTCGAGATGAAATGGCTAACGGCCGCCACGCCGATCTCTGCGTCGTAACTTCCCGCGTTCTTTGCGTGGGTCAGTTGATTAACCAAGTCCCACGTCTCGCGTGTCAACTTCTTGAGGTACGAACGCAACTGCTCGCCCGAGGAACCGCTCGTGAGGTGATTGACCAGGAGCTCGCTCCAACCGACGAGGTCGGCCTTCTTCGGAGCCTCAGCGCGAGCCGGCACTAGGTCGATATCAGCGATCTCCGACGCGAACGTGACCATGCATTCGCGAAGGCGAACACCTACCGCTTGAAAGTCCTCGGCTTCTTGACTAGTCGACATTCCTTCGACGGCCTGCTGCCAGAGTCGCCACGTGTTGGGGAGTAGAGACGCGCCGGTTTCGGTTAACGGAATTTCGTCTCGTGAAAATATTCGAGCCATCATTCCGACGTGAAACGTAAGGACCACGTCTCGACTCTTGAAGTCATCCTGCGAGTACATGTTGAGCGCAGGTGCGACGGCCCACCATCGACTCTTAGCGCAGTGGACGTCCCAAATGTCAAAGACGTTGGGGCCCACTCGTTCAACGGCCACCTTCTCGAGGTGCGCGACGGGGTCGTCTTCAAACTGGTGCTCGAAGTAAGCAAGCACCTCATCACGTTCGCTCTTCGTTGTCTTCATCGGCTCAGGTTTACTCTCCTCAGAACCAGAGTTCCGACTTTTGGCCCCGAGTGACGGACATCAGAGGGGACTGCCCGACGAGCAGTCCCGCTCTGGCTCGTCACGTGGGTGTTACCGCTCGCTCCTAAACCGCTTTTGGTCGCAATCTTCGGCCGCGCTTGCGAGCCGCCAATCCGATGACAACCAGGATCGCGCAGAAGACCCCCCCAGAAGAACCAGCTTGCGCGAGACCGCACTGCCAGGTTCATCAATGTCGGCAAGTAATGCGGAAGCCGCGCTCGTGACGGTTCCGGCACCTTGGGATTAAAAGGCCAATGCGGACCATCATTCTTTATTCATTAGATTCAGAGAACCCCATATTCATAGGGNNGGCAGGGGATCATTCCTCCGCCGCAGTAAGAAATCGCCTCGCGTAACATTACGCTCGATGAGATTCGCGCGATGCGTTCTCGATCCCGTGATGTTGGCGCGCTTAAGGGGACTCGAACCCTTACCTCCTGCATGCCATGCGGTCGTTTTCAATTCGCTGGCGTTCACCGGAGGGGCGGTTTAAGGGCGTGTGCGCACCGGGATCGCGCTAGTGAGTGCTGATCAACATGCCGTTAGCTCGGTGGGTCGTCCTCTTCAATCTCAAGAGACGCTATTGGGTTGTCGCTCTCATCAACGAGATCGATTCGCGCCGGGGGAGCTTTGTCCCGATCCTTGTAGTGCTTTCGGAGTTTCTTGGCCAGGTCCTCGAGTGTCTTGTCAAAGGCCATGTGAGAGAGGTCACCGCCGACCCATACGAGGACCAAGACCCACCACGCCGCCTTCAGCCAAGTCGATTGTTTGACAGCTTCAGCGCTGAGTCCGTTCTCAGAGAGACTCTCGAGGATCGCCGCCATGTCGGCGTTGTCTATGTGGATAGCGTTCTCTTGAACCAGGATCTCGGCCATAGGCGGATCGTAGGCCCTAACTATGACTTGCGCGGAGACGAGGACTCGGTTTCAACTCGCGGAGAAGGAGCGACCTTGCCGTTCTCTGCTGCAGCATGGGCCCCGAGTCAATCCCGATCTTTCAGGAGCGAAGGGCGACATCCGTTGTTCCACTAAGCGAGTGTTCGGATTGCTACCTCCCTGGTGAGAAGGTGGCGATGGCAGTCAGATGGATACCCACGTAAGGACAAAAGGGGGTGCGAGCATTCATGCGACGCGGGCGTCAGTACCGGCGACGATAACTTGACCTGGATCGGCGCGCCGGACGGTATGTCGTTCGCCTGCCACGTGCCCGTGGCGTGGCGGGAGCAACGGGTCGGATTTGGATAGATGCCGAGCGGCCTTGTTCGGTCAAGAAGTACTCACCGTCCTCGATCGCAATCAGCCCAACGCCACGCACCTCTTGCGACGCTCGCTCGAGTCCTTCTCGGATGCGGCTTCCCATGCGCTGGTAGCCAAGCGTTAGGCGTGCTGCTCTAAAGACTGCGTCTTCCTCACGGTGCCCGGTGCGAACGGCCTCGACAATTGCGCCACCGTAGGAGGTCACCCATTTCGTGGCACCGCGTGTCGAGGTGGACTCGTGTTGCTCCTCGAAGATCTCCTCCTCGACTTCGTCGACGTCACGCATCTCCCTAAGCATCTCCATCACGCGTTGGACCTGGGCGTCCCGGTCGGTTCGCCAGTTGCGGTAGGCAATTCGAAGAACAGCCCACCCGGCTCGCTCGAGCACCGCCTGCCGTTCGACGTCCTCAACTCGGAGGTTGCCGTGCTCGTCGCGGTGGTAGATCTCCCCGTCGCACTCCACCGCCAGGCGCTCACCGTCGAAGTCGCAGACCAGGTCGATGGAGAAGCCGCAGGCGGGGTACTGGTGAGTCACCTCCAGGCCACGAGCCCGCAATGCCTCGGCAACTTCACCCTCGAACTCGGAGTCGATCTTGCCCGCACGACCCGAGACGCGCTGTCCTCCCTCCCTCTCGACGCGTGCACAGTGTTCGAGCCATTTCGCGATGGCTCCTTCGCGTGCGTTGGCCATCGAGAAGGTTTCGATGGGCGCGGAATGGAAGACATGCATCTCGTCACGCGCTCGAGTGAACGCCACGTTGAGCATGCCCTGGGTCTGCTTTGAGTCAGCTTGACGAGCGGATAGGGCAGCCCTTGGCATGATGTCGTTGTCCCACGACAGCGAGTACAAGATGACGTCACGCTCGTCTCCCTGGAAGCCGTCAGGATTGACGACGACGAGCTCGTGTTCCTCCCACTTAGCTGGGTCGATACGGTCGGTCACCATCTCATTGACCAGGGCGACTTGCTCTTCAAACAAACACAGGACGCCAATCGAGGCGCCGGCGTAGTCGGGGTCGTCGACCATCGAGGCAAGAAGGTCTACTACCGCACGAGCTTCGCGATCGTTCTCTTGAGAGCCGCCTGAGATATGTGCGTCTTTGACGTGGTGCAGTTGGATGACCGACTGCTCGGGTGAACCGAAACGTTTGTGGCGTACGTCTGTCATGATTCGCATGCGGTTGTCATACCAGCGGTCGTTGGAGTACTCGATGATGGGGGGTAGACACCTGAAATGTTCGTTCAAGAACACCGACTCTTCGGCGTGCACCGTGACGAGGTCCAGCAGCGAAGTGCGCACCGGATGGAGGGTTTCGTCAGGATCGAACTTGCTCATAGAGAACTGTTGCCAGGCCTCGACGGCCAAGAGCTGGCTCATGAATGCGAAGCGTTGAGACTGCATCTGTTTTTCGTCACCGATCACCACCAGCTTCTTGGCGCGGAAGGCAATGGGCAACATCGAGGGCAAGTCGACCTGCGAGGCCTCGTCAACGATCACGACATCGAAGAGTCCGGGCTCACACGGGAAGAGCCGGGCCGCGTCGTCAGGGGACAGGATCCAGACGGGGAGGATATTCAGGAGTCGCTCGGCCTGAGCCAGGTCCTTCTTCATGCGGTCGAACATTGAAAAGTTCCGATGAGACGTCTGACTACGGCGCAGACGTGACTGGAGCTCTCGAACGACCTGGCGCTCGGCCCGGTTGGCTACGGCCACACTACGCTCGAGCCCCACGGTTAGTAGCCGGATGGCGTGCCCGAGCATCTCGTCGCGTCGTTCGCTCACACGCTCGGCAATCTGGTCGGTTGTCTCCTTGGCAATCCTGTTCTGCTTGCGCACCGTCAAACTTGCCCGCGCGCGTGCCTTCAGCCGGCCCAGTCCGCGAGCTGCAGCCAGCGCGCGGTCGGCCTCTTCGACCTCTGCCTCTGCCTGAATCGCCACAGCATATGCCGCGGCGTCTTGCCCGTAACCCTCAGCTTCGCGTGCAAATTTGTTGTCGTGGTCGACGTACTGACGCAGCACTTCCTCGCTGGGTCGTCGTTTCTCTATTCGGTCCAGGCGGCTCATGAGTTCGTTCTTGGAGTCACGGTCGCGACGTAAGAGAGTCATGGGCATCTCTGCGAGGTTTAGCTCTCGGAGCTTTGCGTCAACGACTTCAAGGGCCTTGTCCTTCTGTGAAGTGATTAACACCCTCTTCCCGGACGCAGCCAGATGACACGCGACGTTGGCGATGGTGAGGCTCTTGCCCGTCCCCGGGGGACCCTGCACGCTCAAGACGTGTACCGAGTCCTCATCCAGGAGCATCGCCACCTCACGCTGGGCTCGGTTCGAGGGGAAGGGGAAAGTTAGCCGAGCTCGGTCGATTTGGTCGTTAGTGAACTCAACGACGGCTTCATCCCCCGCGCCCATCAAGAGGGGAACCAGAGCGCCGGTGTCTCCAACCGCTTGGGCAATCTCATCAAGATCACTGCGCAAGAAGTAGTTGGTTTTGGGGGCTACGAATAGTGCGGCCTGGTCGATGATCTTTAGCGGCTGGGCTCCGCGCGGCTCGGTGGGGACATCGCCAAGACGCCCGTCGATCGAGCCGTCAAGTGAGACGTCTGTGAGTTCTCGTACGACAACTTCCGAGAAGGTACGCACGCTCGTCGGCGTGAGCGGTGTCGCCGGTGTCTGATCCAAGATTCGGTTAAGCGTCGCATTGTGCGCGTCGGTGTCACCCTCGGTGCGAAAGGTCAGGGAATTGAAGCGGACCGTGTCATCAGCCGCTCGGACCTCGAGGTGGTCGCTCACGGCCACGATCTCTACGGCCAGTGTGAGCAGTGGCCCGCGGACAACATTGGTGCCGACACGTCCCACTACATAGGGATAGCCAAAGAGGATCTCGCGCTCGTACGGGTTGAGTGAGGCGGTCCCGTACATCTTGTGAACAGAGTCCCACAGCGCGTCGCCGGGGCGCACGGCGAGCGAGTCTCCACCACCTACAAATGGTGCAGCGCTGATGGATGGACCAAGCCACACGAACTCGTGCTGCCTTCGGGTCGCCTGCGACCACTTCGCGAACGCGGACGTCGCCGTGCGCTGTCGACGCAGGAGATCCGCGTAGGTCCGACAAAGAGTTTGGAGGAAGGCTGGGGTTAACTGTGTGCCCTGTTCTTCAGGCATGGCCACCCCTCTGTCGAATCCGCCTTCACCGCCGCCACGTGGCAATGCCACTTGCATGAAGAGACTACGACCGGTTAGCGACATCGCCAAATATCATCTAAGCCTGAAATAATCAGCTGAAGGCTTGTCAAGCCTCAACCCGAGGCCTACGGGGCAGACCCGGCCCGTCTTGTTTGAAGGTGAGTCCTCGCACCGTGTTTCGGCTTTATGGCTGCAAGGGTCAAGATGAACGGTCTGCGATCGCCCTTGCACCCGCCTCGAACGTTGCCTTGATGAGGCCATCGAACAAACACCCACAAGGAGATTCGCAATGAACAGATCAACATACAACTGGATTGGAAGCACTATCCAGTTCCGCCACTGCTATGAACGGGTTACTCACGTCGGAAACGACTTCCTTTGCACCTCGTGCCATCAGCTCACCCGACTCTTCCCGAATGGCGAGACCAATCGTCGTCGAGGGCACGCCTCCCCCGCCTCATCGAGTTTGCAACCTCGATCGGCTTTACGGTTGAGGATGCAGAGCTTCCCGGCAGCGTCAACGGCGACTGCACTCACGAGCTGCACCGCTTACGGGTTGAGATCTCCAACTCACCCGCCCAGCGCGTGAAGACGCTGGCGCACGAGATCGGCCACGCACTGCTCCACGAGCAGTTTGACAACTGAGCACTCGCTGGACTGGGGGCTGAGTCCACTGCTTACGTGATTTGCCAGGCACTTGGTCTCGACACGAGCGACTACTCCTTCGGGTACGTCGCGGGCTGGGCCGGACGTGGCGAACAAGCCATCGCCGGGATCAAAGGGTCATGCGAGTGCATCCAGAAGGCCGCAGCATCCGTGCTGCAGACCTTCGAAGTCGAACAGGAGCAGGCGGCATAAGCCGCTTGCCCTTGTGACTCGCTTTCAAGAAAGTGAGTCGAATTACAACTGATCATTCATAATGGAGTGGTGAGCAAGACCAAGAGACGTAACAACCGGAAGGCCTCTTCTCCTAGTGCGCGGAAGTCCGGCTCGTCGGGTTCCTTTCGTATGGTCGTTGCGGCACATCCCGGAGGGTCCCTGACGATCGCTCCAGAACTAGATCTCGTGAAAGCAGCTCTTCTCTACGGTGACAAGGTCACATTGATCAGTCCAGTTACGACGATGTTCTTGCGGGTCGAGGGTCTAAAGCGCTTCACGCCCCTTCAGCAGATCGAACTGATGCGTCGGGTCGCCCCGATCTTGACATCTCCGGATGAGTTATCTGATTTTGAGCAGGGACTTGAACAGGTCGAAAATTTCCTCCGGAAAACCGCAAGGGGTGGATCTGGAGGTGAACGCCTGTTGCGTGCAGGGCTCCTGCAGAAATTCGAGCCCATTCAGCGAACACTTACAGATACCGTGAAGGAAATTGGAGATAGTGCTGGCATCGACCAGCTCGCCGTCGCTCGCGCGAAGGGGCTCGTGCAAATAGAGAATGCTGATCCGGGCGATGCCATGGACCTCCTCGTGGCCTGCCTCTTTGCGGCGAAACTCGCTGAGACCGGAGAGCGCGCAGACAGTCCTCACACCGACCGGATCGTCGAGACTTTCGTGGAGAAGCTGTCACGGCACCTTTCATCGGGACGGGAATACCTCGTCTTCGATGAGACCATCGCAAACCTGACCGAAGCCGCAATTCGAGAGGGACTCTTCACTCCATCAAAGGGCCCTGCAGGGCGGAGTGCTCAGGCGATGACTGCGTCAGCACTTATGGGAAGACTGCCTACCTTTCCAAGTGCCACGGTGAACGAGGTTGTCGATATCCGCACGGAACTTGCCCCATCGCTCACACAGTTCCGAAGCGCCATGGTGACAATCTCGAAATCCTTTAGCAGCGAACCGTGGGAGACCGATTTCGGAGATGAAGTTCACGATGCGTGGGTGGAGAGCGTCCTCCCTGCGGTGGAGGCGATCGATGCCTCAGTGAGAGACAACAAGTCGCTACTATCGCTCGCTACCGGCGTCACGGGCGCAGCGAACACGGCGTATCCCGGACTTGCCATCGTCGGTACAGGGCTCGTTGGGCACCTCGGGCCTGTTGTCGTCGTTGGTGGTGCGCTAGCAGGGATAGCTCCCATACTTCAAGCAGTCCGCAACCGGAAGAACACCGACAGCGAAATCCGGATGCAGCCGTTCTACTTCCTTTATGCCGCAGAACAGTCTCTGAATTAACGTCAGGCACCAACTAGTGTCACGTACTGGCTTGGGCATTGTCACATGCTTGGCGTACCCTGAAAAGATGGCAACTACCTGGGAAGACACTCTTCGAGGATGGGTCAAGCCGCCCAGCGACAACGAGGACGTGAAGAGAGATAAGACTGAAACGGAAATTAAGGAGGCTCTCTCTAGCTCCTCACGACTTAAGAATGTCAAGTACAAGGTCTATACCAAGGGTTCGTACGCAAACAACACCAACGTAAGGCTTGATTACGACGTGGACGTTGCCGTCGAGTGCACGGAGTTCTGTTATCACGAGGTCAGCAGTTCCGCCACGGGGAAAAAGGATGCAATCGATGCGCAGTTCAGTCCTTACGGCAAAAAATACGACCTTGTTGCATTCAAGGCTGATATTGAAGCGGCTTTGGTTGATTACTACGGTCGCTCGGCCATAACACGTGGCAACATCGCTCTTCGAGTTAGAGAGAAAAAAACGAGATTGCCTGCAGACGTCGTTCCATGCTGCGGGTTTCAACTCGTCACTGATATTAACCAGAAGGGCGAAATGACCATCCTTCGAGGCGCTCGGATTCACCCCGATAAAGGTGCCAATGTCACCAACTGGCCGCAGCAACAGCTCGAAAACGGAATTGCAAAGAACAATTCCACGAACTATCGGTACAAGTACATGGTGCGTGCGCTTAAGCGATTGGAGAACCTTCTCGTCCAAGAAGGAAAACTGGTTGACGAACTTCCGTCGTTTCTAATCGAGTGTCTTGTCTACAACGTTCCAAATGACAATTTCAGCCACAAGAACTACGTTGACGAAATGCGGGCAGTGCTCGCTCCAATTTTCAACGCAACGAGAAACAAGGAAGACTGTTCTGATTGGATCGAGGTAAGCGGGAGAAAGTATCTGTTTCACTCCGGACAGTCGTGGACTTACGAGCAAGCACACTCATTAGCTGACAAGGCGTGGAAGCGAATGGGGTTCGGATAACTATGCCGACGCGAACTCAAGTTCAGGTCATGCTCGTCATCGCTGTGATCGTATGGGCAATTTTACTTTTTGTCGAGGGCGTCACCCTGAAGCCGTCCTACCTGAAGCCCTTCTCGCTCACTGTTGCGGTTGTAATTGTGATTTTGCTCGCTTTTGAGCGATGGCTTTGGAGAATTGCGCCTGTCGCAAGGGCTCTCCACCGTCCAGTGCTTCGTGGTACGTGGAAAGGACAACTTACGTCGAACTGGACTGATCCTGATACAGGTCAGGAGATTGCGCCGATCGACATATTTCTCTTAGTCAGGCAGACCTATTCAACAGTATCTCTTCGTCTGATGACGCATGAGTCCACTTCGAGGTCGTTGGTTGCTTCACTCGAATCGCGTCGAGATGAAATCGCAACATTGTCCTCGACTTATCAAAATATTCCTGGATTATTGATACAGGATCGTAGTCGGATACATCACGGAGCTCTAATACTCGAAGTGCATGGGACCCCAGCTAAGCACCTGTCCGGCTTCTACTGGACGGACCGTGACACGAAAGGTGAAGTGTCATTGGAATCACGCTCCAAAAATGTGTACACCAACTTTGATGAGGCATCAGCGGCAATGTAGTTGTCTTATGACAAGACAGGAGCCGTCACCTCAGCTTTTAGGTTCCACCTCAAACCAGTAAGAATCGACTCCCATTGCGAGACGCTCACTTAGGCGTACCACTTGGTGTTCCAGGTCGCCGACAGCAGTCTTACTCTTGAAGGCAACCTTCGGGTCGAAGTCTTCGCCATTATCGGCGCGATCTCGAGCCTCACTTATTACGTAGTGGTTGACTGATTTCACGATCTCCTGAGCCAGGGGTAGGAGCGCCCCCTCTACCTCAGTAACTTGACCAGGGAGCCAGCGTTCTGGGAACTCCAGGAGTTGGCTGCCGAGATCGCTTTTCCGAAGGAACTGGGAAAGCAGAAAGGCGAGGGTAAAACGAATACTTGCAAAGCTGGCCCGAAGTTCAGCGTCAAGATCATTTCGCTGTTCATCGATGACCTTCACGAAAAGCTTTAGCAAGAAGAGTTTGTGCGCAGTAACGGTGTGGTCGAAGATGCGGCGGTAATCGGTATCGAAGAGGCGGACTTTTCGAACGGCGTTCCATGGCTCGCAGAGATAGACAGCCATAAGAAACTGTGCCGCTGTCTTATTGTCCAGTACCTCTGGTGCAGTGGGTCGTTCGCCTTCTCGAATCGCGTAGAAGAGCATGCTGCCGTAAGACTGTTGCATCTGGGCCTGGAGGTCTCTCTGTACGATGTCAGTTGACCGTTGGTCACGAATATCGACGGGGTTCTGATTGTTTGATCTGTAAGTGATTTTGTCTGCGAGGTCTGTTTGGCGTTCTACTCGAACAATCTTTACGAGAAGCTGAAGTTTGTCAGTCACCTTGGCTTGATGTTCGAAGAGAGTCAGGAGTGACTGACAGCCGTTTACGACGGTCAGTCCATTGAGCTCGATCTCATTTCCTGTGATTGTCAGTCCATAGGTGAGCATGGTGAGTCCGTTGTGGTAAGCGGTAAAAAGATCATGCTCGTTTGGATCATCAACCGTCTGGCCGAGTTCTCTGTTGATGCGCGTTGGACCTTCGCTAAGGCGAACGTTACGTGCAAATAGTGAGAGGTCGTCTAGACCAGGGAGAGCAAGGAGTTGCTTCGCTGGGACAATCCCGACGGCCAGTTCGGCATTGCCGTCGCGAATGATCACGGTTGGTGGTGAGGTTGCTTCAAGCACAACCGTTTGGTCGAGCAAGTCGGGCCGTCGAGTACGTCGAGCTACTGCAGCAAGACGAGGTTGGTCCCAAACGTCCAGCGGTGGCTGGTTTCCTTTCGTTGCATCTACGAATCCTCGACCTTGGTCGTCGAGGGTGCCATCGGTTACGAAGATGAGCCTGTTTGCGTGTGCCCCATCCGCAACTTTCTTTTTGACATCCATTCGTGTCAGCAGCCGTCGAAGTTGAACATTTGGGTCCGCTGCGAGTAAACCATCAACAGACGCATCGTTCTCGAAATAGGCGGCGGTTCCGACGAGAGTTCGAAGGTCCAAGTCACCCTGCCTGCCGTCCTCCTTTTCCTTGTGCTTAGCTTGCAGGACCGTGATCTCGGCGAGGTCGTCATCAACAAGCAGACCGTCTATCCCTTTGTCGCCCGAACCGTCACAGATAGCGTCATCGATGTCCTCTGGCTCAATTCTCCACACGGCCTCAAGAAACCACGCGAGCAACGCGGCGGACTTCGTCCGTGACCCGGTGAAGTATGGCTGGAGCTCGTCTTGAATCAATTGGTAGTCGCTGAGTGGCATATCTAATCCTTAGGGTACGGCAATAGCATTACCGCATGTCTCGGCGCGGCTCTAACTTCTACCGTTGATGAAACTTTGGGCATGAGCTTCTGCTGATGCAGCAAACTGCCGGAAGTTCAATGTTGCTGCAGGGAACATGGTTTTCGTCGGAGTGTCTTTAGTTCCTAGGGTAAGACATGCCGAGGTGTACTTCCGTTCTAGGACGAGTCGTTCGCAAAGCACCTCGTATCGCTTGGCGTACGATGCACCTTTGAAGACTGGATCGACGTTGAAGTATGGCTCAGAATTACTGACCGGAGCGTGAACTTTCGCACAGTCTTCAAGAAGGAAGAAGTATCCGAGGAAGGGCGCTTGGTGCTTCCCAAAGCGGCCTTCCCTGTATGCCGTCCACACGTCCTCCGCATTACCGATTGCTTCCTCGGTTCGGTTGTTGAAGTTGTTGCCGAAGCTCGGTCCAACCTGCGACTTGAACTCGACCGCAACGAGGAGTTGGCCGTCAACGACTACCAGTAAGTCCCACTTTTTCTCGGGTCGGTAGTATCCGGGCAGCTCGAGTGATGTGCGTGCCCGCACATGTGATCGGTCAATTCCTGCATCGATCAGAACGTCAGTCAGGAGTTCTTCTAATGCGCCCATCTGCGTTCCGCCGGTAACGGCACCTCGCGTGCCTGCATCAGCTCTACCGGCATCAATTTGCCTTTGCTGCTGACGATCACGCGTATCCCAGAAGGACTGAACCGCTAACTGAAATCGTTCATCGAGATCGTTCAACATGAAAACGTTCCCGCCAAGTCTTGAATTCCGTACGCCTCTATTGCTGCGTTTGTCGCCTTGACTACGTCGCGGTTCCGAAAGGATTCTCGAAGTTCCGCCGCAATATCCTCAGACATTAATGTCGGGTCAGGGACACGGATTCGGCGCAGATACTGTGCCTGAAAACGCAGTGTCCCACCTCGCATTTTCACGCAGTATGCCTCGATGAAGAGTTGCGCCACCTTTGAGAGCAAGAGCCCTCCAAGTACCTCTAGGTCCCAGACATCGGACACGAGAAAATAGAGATTGTGGTGTGGGTACGTTTGTCCACGGTCGAGTGTCGGGTTGCTAACGAGCTTCATATCGGGGAAGTAGAGCTTGTCGCGCTTTGTAAGCTCGTGGTTCACACGATCGATTGTTCGGTACCAATCGTCCTTACTGCGCTTGGCAATGTTCCTCTGCAATAGTTCGTCGCGGTGTTCTTGAAAGTACGCACCGAGACGAGGATAGGAGGCAAGGTCAACGTGTCGCGCACCCCGTTGCCACGGGTCAATGAGGTAGTGACCAGACCAGACAACCGTGCCCGTCTTCGTGTCTGCTGCCATGGCTAGAGGCAGCAGTCGATCGGATTCGACGATATCCGCATCCGTGGTTACATAAACACTGTCGTTGCCCGTCGCGACGCCTATACCTACTTTGGTTCCAGTCATCGCGTCCTCGATTGGAGCGAACTTCTCTTCGAGGCGCCGAAGCACTTCGAGTTGATTTGGCTCAACAGATGGCCACGGGCCAGTACCCGTGAACCACTTTGTTACGCTTGTAACTGTGAATCCAGACACTTGATCAATCCGCCCATGAGCGAGGGCGACGAGTGAATCTGCAAGATTGTCACTTGCGGGTAATGGTTCGGCTTGAGCGTTTGCACTTGCCACAAGCACTGTGCCTTGTGTTGCGCGGCGAATGACAATAACAGCGGGATAGGCGGAGACATTGTTTTCGAAGGCAGGAGCGTCGTGCATCTCGATGACGACCTCCATGCTGAAAAGTAAAGACAAAGCACGGCGAAGCTCGGCACCATACGCTGCTCTCATCCAGCGGTCAGCACAGATGAAGGCCAGTGCTCCTCCTTCGACGAGCTGTCGTACTCCGGCCTCAATGAAACCTACGTAGATGTCGCAGCGGCCAACCATCGTTGGATAGATGCGACGGTAAGTATCGAACGCCCCTTCCGGAAGATCGTCGTAGCGGATGTACGGGGGATTGCCGACGACGAGATCAGCTTTGCGATCCGTTCGAGACTCAAGTAAATAGTCACCGACAGTTACCCAGCCGCGGGCGATTTTCTTCGCCGTTTTAGCGTCAACTCCTCGACTCACGAGTTCTGTCACAGCGAGGTTGATTGCCCGTGCTGCCGATTCCTGATTGAGTTCGTATGCATGAAGAGAACTCCGCGTCTCATCGAGCGTCTTGCCGTGCTTCTCAACCGAGTCGAGAAGTCTTCGGATCATGGGAATGAGGAATGCACCGTCTCCCGCCGAAGGCTCAACTGCATACAGAGCAGCAAGATCTTCCGAGGCGCGGTATCCAGCGAGGTCAAGGATGAGGTCTACGACCCAGCTTTTTGTGTAAACAACCCCCTTCGGTTCACTGATAACTGTGAGGCTCGGAAGGTCAACCCGCACCTCACTGGAAGGAGTTTCACCTCCGGTGTCGATTCCGAGGTCAAGCTGTGCTTGCTTCGCAGTCATCTCGAAGCTCTCTTGGCGCATGACCCTGAGCTGTCGTCGATACATCGGATTGAGCCGTTCGCAGGAAGTGAGTAGAAATGCATGATTTGATGGTACGACAGGGGTGTACCAATGCGAAGCGATGTGGCTAAACACGTCCCCCTGTTGGACAATTGCGACAGATACGATGGGCCTCAAGTCGGCCATCTTGGGCCGAACGGCTATCGACCCCCATGAAAGAGGTGGCAATTATGGCAGAAACGGAAGAGGGAAACAAGTTTGTGCGGGTAAAGCCCTGCACCCGAGAGGATGGAACGAAGGTTCCAGGTCACATCCGATCGACTCCCGATACATCAACCGGCGCAAAGCCGCCTGCGACCCGAAAGGCCCCTCCAAAGAAGAACGGGTAGGGAACCAACGCATCTGCGCAGTCCATTTCGGACTATGGCTTTTCGAGAAAGACCGAACTGAAGTCTTCGGTGCCGACCACCACCAGTTGATCGACCACGGTGAGCCCGTGGTGCCAACATGCTCCAGCGATGGAGCGGAAGGAGCGTTGCTCCACTTCCGTTGCGCTGAGGAGCCCATAGCGGCGGTAACGGATAAGAACGCATCCGGTTGCTCGGTTGGCCTGTTCCCGGCAACGATCGGGTGTGCTGATAGGCGGGCGGTTTGAAACCAACCTGTAGCGACGATGGCGCGACCGACGAAGCGGTGACGCCATCGTCGCTACAGGTCAAGCCCGAAATCTTGGACGGGCGATCCAATAAGGCCGTCGCCGGAGAACACGTATGCAATTTTCGCCGATGCAATCTCAACCCCAGTGAACGCGTTGGACCTCAGGGCGGCACTATGGACACGAGTGCGCTGAGTCACCTGCTCGTGGTTAGCAGTTGCATCGTCGAAGATGGTGTCAGGGTTGTTAATACCCCAGCGATCTAAGTAGGCCGCGCCCGCGGCAACCTCTACTACCCACCGCTCGTATAGTTCACCCGCATCGGGAGCGTCGCCAAAGTCCTGCACCCATGTGTCACTTCGTTCAATGGCGATCGTTGCGAGTTGGTGGGCTCGCTGCTCGATGGCATCGGCACGATCGTTAAGCGCGGGCACGATGTCAGGGTTGGTAATCCCGCTGGGCCGCGGGAAGATTCCGGCGACGAGTTCG
>PMTL01000002.1:0-26616 GCA_003168075.1 Acidimicrobiaceae bacterium | reverse complement strand
AGCTGGGCGAGCAGTGCTGCGTACGCGGGGGAGGCCTTGGCCTGAACGCGCTCGGTGTCGCTGAGTCCCGACTCGCTGAGTACTTCATCCCAGCGGTGGCCTTCGGCCATCGCGACGATAGTGTCGTACTCGGCTACGAGTGCGGCGATGGACTGGGTCTGGGAAAGACGGATCATGTCGGTCGCGGACAGGTCGGCTCCCTCATGACGGAGTACCCCTGCGAGGACGTCCAGGGCGCTCGGAATCTCGTTCAGCCCGTCGTGACCGGTAGAAGGATCAGGGTCGTAGTGGGTGTCCACGTAGAGGTGGTTGGAGGCTGAGCCTCGCGTCAGGGAGACGTACAGCACTTCACGGGTAGTGGTGGGACTCGCGAACGCGTGCGCGGTATCAACGGTGCGCCCTTGAGCACGATGCGCCGTCGACGCGTAGGCGAGTTCGACGTTCTTGGCGACATAACTGGCTGGCAAGACGACCGAGCCGGGTCCACTCACCCGGGTGACGGTCATTGAGCCATTCTCGTGCGTTGCCGCGACGGTCCACACGTCGCCGTTCTTGACCCATCCCGTGCCCGTCGTGAGACGGCGGTCGTTCTCGCGGGTGACGACGAGGTCGTTCACTCCAGCCGTCATGGCCCCCGCGACGTCGATCCCTTCTTCGGCGACGAACCCGCCGGTGACCCGAGCGCTACGGGCGCGAGCGTTGAGCTCGTTGACGGTCGTCGTGTCGCCGGCGAGCATCAACGAGTGCAGGCCACGATCGGTGTCGATCTTCCACGCGTCGTAGAGCGCGTCGAGCATGTCGTCACGGGTGCCGTCCCTGACCCGTCCGTGCGCTACGTAGGTGCTTAGAGCAGCGTTGGTGCCGAGGCGGACTCCGAGGCTGGCCTCCTTCTCCCACGCTGCCTTGAAGCGGCGGACGTCCGCCAGCGTGGGCGCGTCCTCACCTCGATCACGCACGAGGGTACGGAACATTCCTCCGGCGTCCACACTGGAGAGTTGGGCCCCGTCGCCGACGAGGACCACCTTGGCCCGGGCGTCGAGCGCGGCCGACATCAGTTCATCGAGCGCGAACGTCGAGGCCAAACTGGCCTCGTCCACCACTACCAGTTGACCGGCGCGAAGGGTCCAGTGAGCCAGTGCCTCCTCGCGGCGGCGAATACCTTCATGCAGTCGGGGGCTGGGACGACGTCGCGCGAGGGCGCCCAGGCGGACCTTCTCGCGAAGTTCTCCGAGCTCGCGAACCCGCTGGCCGTGCTGGCGGTGCTCGTAGAGCCACTTGGCGAGATTGTCGGTGTCAATGCCCATGTCCTCGCCCAGGACTTCAGCAGCGGCGGCCGACGGCGCGAGGCCGCTCACCGAGCCGGCACCGTGCTCAGCCTCCCAGGCGGCGCGAAGTCCCGCCATGGCCGTGGACTTGCCCGTGCCCGCGGGGCCCACAAGAAGATCGAGGGACCGACCAGAGGTCGTGATCTGCTCAACGCAGTGCGCCTGGTCGATCGAGAGCTTGAAGGTTCTCCCGGGGAGTCGTTGCTCGGCAACGGCGGCCACGGTGGCGCTCGACACCACTGCCGCGTCGAGGCGCTGGGCAGCATCGAGCAGACGGGCTTCGGCGTTGAGCAACGTCGTCGAGGTGTAGAGCCAGTGGCCGCTTCCTTCGAACTTGGAGCTGCCGTCACTGCGCAGCAGGAAGCGTGGCGTGTGGCGCAGGTTGGGCGTGGTAATCAACAGCGCCTGGGTAACGGCCAGGTCGGTCGCGCGAGTAGCCGTGAGAATGCGTTCGGCGGGAAATGTGAAGCGCACACCCTGCATCTGGCGAAAGACCTCCGCTTGGACGTTGGCTCGCGAGAACGTCGGGCGTTTGGTGCTCACGATGTCCAGGGCCGCGTTGGCGACGTCGAGCAGGATCTCGTTCTCGAAGTTGTCGCTGTTAAACGAGGGCACGTCCCGGCCACCCAGTTCGTGCACCCACGCCAGGGGCTCGTCATCGAGGAAGGGCGTGGCCCGAGCGGTCCACTCTTCGGTCAGATCCCCGAGGCCCAGACCCTTCTTCGCCCGTCGGGTGGAGAGCGTGGCCGTTTGGCGAAGTTTGAGCACTTCGACATCGGTCGGTGCGCGACCATGATCGTCCTCGAACTGGGTGATCAGTCGATTCTTGGCGTCGACGATTGCCACGGTGCGCTTCGAGAACTCTTCCATCAGGCGCTTCGAGACCCCGGCCACTTCCCATTTCGGGGCGGTGCTCGAGCGCCGGGTGTGAGCCTCCCATTCCCAGCCGAGTTCGCCGGTTAGTAGATCAGAAAGCACGCCCTGGTGCATCTCGGAAAGCATCACCGTCGAGGCGAAGAGTTGCCGGCTATCAAGGGTGCGCCAGACGCCGTCGGTCATCGCCTGGGCGCGGTTAAGGACCACCACGTGGTCGTGGAGTTGGGGGTCGCCGTCGCGCGAATCGAAGTGGGTAAAGCTCGCGGCTATCACTCCCACGATGTCCTCCTCGACGCAGCCCTGCTGGCCCGAGCGAGAGTGGAAGACCTCGCGCTCGGCATAGGTGAGGACCTCGGCGATGGCCTTCTGGTGACACCGGTAGATCACTTCGCGGGTCTCTTTGTCGGCCAGGGCCCAGGCCACCGACACGCTCTTAGAGGGGCTGAACGTCAGGTCGAAACCACCCACGGCCTTCGCGCTCGGAACTCGGCCCAGCACCTCGCCGGTGAATGGATCGGCGCAGTCCTGGAGCATTCGTTGGAGGTTCTCCGCGGTGACGGATTGCCCGACGGCGACGCCTCGACCGTTGTCGAGACCGACGAGTCCCGCTCCTAGAAAGACCCCCGGGGGAGTGCCGGTCTCTGAGTAGTAGCGAACGAGGTCCGACCTGTCGGTGCCCTCGGGACCGTCGCCAATGGCGATTGATTTGAGCAGGTACTTGTAGCCCGCTCCGATGCTGAGACGTCGAATGGTCATCATGTCGGAGGCACCTGCATGCAACGCAACTGTCGCATCAGATGCGATTCGACATGGTTTTTCCTCGAGTGCCAGACGTGTGAGACAACTTTCAGGAGCAAGCGGATGGGCGGGGAGAGGCATGCGAAACAGGGAACAGGAGGTGCGAACCCGGAGAGGTGAAGGAAAATACGAGTCGGACGAGCAGAAGAAGTATCAGGAGTGGAAGGTGGGGGTGGAGTGACTTATAGGAAGCTGAGAAGGCATGGTCGGGACGGAGAGTGCCCGCAAGGAATCGCATAAGGTTCCGACGCGAAGGCTCAGGTGGCGGTGCCGAGCGACTAGTCCAATCCATTGAGCACGGTTGCGCCGTCTTCTGGAGAATCTGGGTTTGTCACAACGATGATGCAAGATGTTGCAATGTCCGTTCACTGGAATCTGATGACGTGTCGCTGCTCGCGCAGGTGCGATCATGTGGAAAGCAGGAACTGATGGACCCTGAATCTCGTCCAACTGACGAGATCGATTTGGAAGATCATCCCAGTGGTCCGGGGTTTTCCTGGACGGGGCTCGTCGGTCCGGCGGCGCTTGGTCGGTCCGTCCTGCTCGCGCCCGGGGTTGATGCTCCAACCCCTTGGGCAAACTGCGAACGAATCTCGCTGAACGACGTCTCTATCGTCAGCCCAATGACACTTCGCGTCGTGCGTCGCGCCTTCCTCACCCGTTCGCCGGTCGTCTACGAGATCGATTCCACGATGAAAGAGCCGTTGGGGGGAACGGATCCACGCGAAGTCTGGGACGTTGAGCCCAACACGGATCTGGTCGCGGAGGCGACCTGGCGTCTTGCTTGCTCCAACGCTGTGGATGCCCGCGACGTGTCGCACCCAACGTGGCCACTCGCTGCGATGGCCATGAAGATTGGCGCGAGTCCGGCGACCCGAAGTAACGCCGATGTGGTTCTCCCTGACGGCACTTTCGTCTGGTGCGATGGCGGTCCCCTGCAACTGTGGGAGGTCGGGGACCAAAGGCTCGGGGGAGCGGCGGTGGTGCCGCGCGCCGCACTCACCAGGGGCCTGCTCACGCCGGTCGTGGCGACTTCTCCCGCCGCCGCGCTGGCGCCCGATCAGTTACTCGCGGTAGCGGATCCTTCCACGCGTGCACGCATCATCGCGCCAGCCGGGTCGGGCAAGACCAGGGTGCTGACCGAGCGAGCTCGACACGTGCTGAACTCCGGCGTGCCGGTCGACTCGCTGCTCCTGGTGGCTTTCAACAAGCGGGCTCAGCAGGAGATGCGCGAGCGCACGTCCGATCATCCGCACCTGCAGATCCAGACACTGAACGCGTTGGCGCTGTCGGTCCTTAACGGAACCAACGGGTTCGTGAGTCGCGGGACCAAATCGCAGACGATCAATGAACGCGACGTTCGCGCCATCCTCTCCGACTCCGAATACGTCAAGTACCCGCGCAAGACCAATACCGATCCGGCGGCGGCGTGGATCGACGCGCTCACCGAAGTCAGGCTCGGTCTGCGCTCGCCGCAGTCGGTGGAAGACGCGTATTGGGGCGACCTCGAGGGCTTCGCGGCGTTCTTCCCCCACTACCGCCAATATCTCGCGGAGCACAAGCAGGTCGACTTCGACGAACAGATCTATTTGGCGATCGAAGTACTACTGCGCGATCCCCGGGTACGGCTCGCCGCCGAGCAGCGCGCCGAGGTATTGCTCGTCGACGAGTACCAGGACCTCACGCCCGCCCACATGCTGCTCCTGCGGCTTCTGGCGGGGCCGTCGCTGTCGATCTTCGGGGTCGGCGACGATGACCAGACCATCTACGGTTTTTCGGGCGCGACGCCCGAGTGGCTCGTGCGCTTCGGGGACCACGTTCCCGAAGCCGTTCATCACGCGCTGGAGATCAACTACCGCTGCCCGGCGCCGGTGATTACGGCCGCCTTCAACCTGCTGTCGCGCAACGCGGTGCGAGTGCCCAAGGAGATCCGGCCCGGCCCGAACAACGTGCGCTCGGCGGATTCCTTCGCTGTCGCGAAGGTCGATGATCAGGTCTCGCACGTGACCAACCACGTGCAATTGCTCCTCGACGCCGGCACGGCGCCCTCGGAGATCGCGGTGCTCTCGCGAGTGAACGTGCTGCTGGTCCCGGTGCAGGTTGCGCTCCTGGAGGCCGGCGTCCCGGTCAACCTGCGCGACGGAAGTGATTTTCTCAAGAGCTCGGGAGTGGAGTCGGCGCTCGCGTGGTTGCGTCTCGCGGTGCGACCCGACCGGATGGATGGCGCCGACGTCATGTTGGCCGTACGCCGGCCGGGCCGAGGCATCTCGCCGAGGGCTCGTGAGTGGATGGGTGAACAGGCCACCGTCGAAGGTCTCACGCGTCTTGCCGGACGGATGGACGAGTCCACCTCGAAGAAGATCACCGAGTTCGTCCACGATCTTGAACGCATCACCAGGTTCGCCGAACGCGCCACGACGCCGGAATTGATCGAGTTCATCCGATCAGAGATTGGCCTTGATCGAGCACTGGCGACGCTTGACGCCTCGCACCAAGGCCGCAACAGTGCCTCGAACTCCGACGGCCTTCGAAGCCTCATCGCCCTCGGGCGCCTGCATGCTGAGCCCAAGACTTTTGACGACTGGCTATGGAAGTTGCTTAACACGCCGCCGGACGAGAACGGGGTGGTGATTGCGACCGTTCACAGGGTCAAGGGCCTCGAGTGGCCCCACGTCATTGTCTACGACGCCAGTTCCACGGTTTTCCCGCATCGGCTCAGCACTGACATCGAGGAGGAGCGCCGCGTTTTCCACGTCGCCATCACTCGCTGCACCACGTCGCTGGTCATCACCGCTGACGCCGAGTCGCCGTCAATCTTCTTGGACGAACTGACTGCTCCCACCGACCTTCCTCGTTCGGTCAGGGACGAGGAGGCCGAATTAGTTTCGAGCCAAAGTCCCGTCGCGAACGATCCGGTCACGGCCGAAGTCGGACTGCGCTTCACGTGGGGTGGCTATGACTGTGTGGTCCGCGCCGTGGATGTAAGTGGTGCCCTGGTGTCCGCTGGCGGAGCCCGGATTACCGTGCCCTTCGGATCGAGAGTGCAAGTCAACGGGCGGACCCGATCGCTCAGCCTCCAGTCGTCAACGAAGACACGTCGTGTCCCCGGTCCGATCTCGGAAACCAACGTCGGTCTTTACAACATCCTGAAGGCTTGGCGACTGGAGCAGGCGAGGGCGGACAAGGTTCCGGCATACGTGGTCTTCACCAATCAGACGCTCGAGGAACTATCCAGCATGCGTCCCTGCACGGTTGCTGAACTACTAGCCATCAGCGGGATTGGTCCTGCGAAGGTTGATCGATACGGCGACCAGATCCTCGCGATTATCGAGCAGACGCAAGGCGGCTGAGGTCGCGCTGGCGAATGGAGAAACGGCTCTCATAGTGAATTCAATGAGAACACCGGGAACGTCAACGTCAGAATCGGCAACTGGTACCCCGCGATGCCGTTTCAAGTCAGTTCGTGTGTAACAGTTGGGTCAAGATGACTGTCGGTGAGTGAGGGTTCACGTCGGGCCACCGACGCCGGGTCAGTGAAATGGAATCCATGTACGTCCGCCGTTGGACGTCATGAGGAGAACTGTGCTGTTCGCCTGTGGGGTTTGCTGGCAGTCTGCAAGTCCATGAGTTGTGTCAACGAAGTCAAGGCCGAGGAGGATCGAGCAGCCCAGCCGCCCGACCTTGACAGTCGCACCATCGGGGCTCGCTCTCAGGAGATCGGCACTGCGGGGCATTGCGTTGGCGCCGACGTCGACGAAGGCAATGTGGGCGTTCAAAGGATCGAGCGCGCCCCCTGCGGTCGTTGGGATGAATCCTCCGGTGTCGATAGCTCGCCAATGGTGGCCCCCGTCGACGCTGACTTCATAGAGAAAATTCATGCCGGTCGGGCACTCTGCCCAAATGTTGCTGGTAGTGCTGGCAGTCATGATGCACCCCGTTGGCACGCCGTAGATGTTTGGAGTCCACTGGATGAAAGTGCGTCCAGCATTTCTTGAGAATAGGACTCGAGTTCCCGTGATTGGCCCCTCCTCGATCCAGAGGTCGGAACCGATAGCGCCGAGTCCGACGCCGCTGGTGTCCGGTGACAGAGAAAGGGATCGACTAGTCCAGATGGTGCCACTCACTCCAGCGGAATGAAGTCGAAAGTTGCGACAGATTCCCATTCCCGAACAGGTCTCGGTGACGAAGTAGAGGTGGCCCTGGGTCGCGGTGAATGGATGGACCGGCAACAGCGACGAGGTAGCCACGGTCCGATGCCACGAATGTGCGCCGTCAGTAGTGACGTAGAGCGCACTAACGCGTCCCTCTTTGGCCCAAAGGTAGCCATCATCGGGCGAAGTGAACTGGAGCGACTCAAGATTGCCGGTTGGCTGGCCCCCAAGAGGATGGAGCGGAGGGAGTTTGCGGTCTGAGGACGGAGCAGGAGGGTCGCTAATTCGAGAGAACCAAAGGCAGAAAGTGTGACCGCAACCCGAACTCGCCGACTCTATTACGTATGCGAATTTAGAGTGCGGAACCGAGGCGAGCAGGACGGGGATTGCTCCGGTGGCTGAATCGGCGGGTGAAGCGAGCGTCAAAAGCGAGAGCGCGATCAAGGCTCCAAAGAAAGTCCGAAAGAATCGCATCAATCCATTGTGGCACTCCGCATTTTGTAGGTCATTTTCAGGGTGGTGTCTCTGATTGTTGTGGTGGGCCTCTAGGGCCAGTAGGCACTCAGCCAGTGCTAGTCGCCAATGCTTGGTGGCGGATCTAATGCGTCGGGCCGCGGATATCAACCTGCAAGGACTAACCTAGGCGCCAGTGCAAGGTGGCATTTCCGTCAAGCCGGGCCTCCGACGCCAACGATTCGCGACTGACACAGTCTGTTTCAATTGTGCGGCCTCATTAGATGTCAGTAGTACCACGATGCTGTTTGCGGGTTCTTTTATGGGATGCACAACCGTTCAACTTCGTGGCCAACTCTAAAAAACGCCTAGGCGAGCAACTCAAGAACAAACATCTCCTGTGCCAGAGTCTCTATGGCCTGAGGGCAGTAGTGGCTTCGGACCCAGTCCACCGCTTTGTCAGGAGGACAACCAGTTAGGACTGCCGCGCATGCCAAGGCTGTTCCGGTGCGGCCGTGACCGCCAAGGCATCCAATCTCGACCGACTCGCCGTCTTGCGCCCGCTTCAGCATGGCCTTCAAGGTGGAAATCGCGTGCACAGAACTGTCTGGGACTCCGAAGTCCGGCCAGTCGAGATACTCGTGCGGCCATGGTGGTTCCCACTTGCGATCCAGATAGAGGCCGTAGTCCGGTTGACGGCCGCGATCGTACGGGTCAAGGTCGTCGTACGACACGGCGGTGACCGCGGTGCCGTCGGGTAATAGGACCCGTGAATGGTGAAGGTGCACCTCAAATAACTCGTGTGCGTGCCCGCTGTCGATACACCGTGCTGGCTCGTGATCCACGATCCAGTGCATCCGGCATTCCCTACAATAAATTACCGACCGAGTCTTAACCATGAAGGTTCACTTCTTGACAAAGCGCTTCAGCTACGCGCGTTGGCGCCTCTTTCGAATTCATGGGTCCCGTTCTAGCATCGTCGTATGTCGAACTTCGAAGTCGTGTCAACCGTGGAGCGACCGGACCTTCACGACCAGTTTGATATTGCGTTTCGGTCCGTTTGGCCAGAACTGATCTTTCACGACGCAGTGGCCAAAGAATATGTCGATCGTGTCCAGTCACGGTTTCCCACGTACGACGTCACCGTTGTGGAGGGCGATCGGGTTGTCGCGGGCGGTTGGGGCGTTGCCCTCGCATGGGATCAGACCATCGACGACCTTCCGACCGGATACGACGACGCCCTCGTCCGGAGCTTCTCGACCGATGACCTTTCGTCATTCAACACGCTCAGCCTGATGGCCATCGCAGTCCGCGCGGATTGCCAAGGCAAAGGGCTGTCAAGCCTAGTGATTGCGTCATTGCGGGAGCGTGCTGGCGCGAGCAGGTTACGAGGAGTTATCGCCCCAGTACGTCCAACACTGAAGGCCAGCTATCCACTTGTTGAGATGGCAAAGTTCGCAAAGTGGCGCAGCCCTGATGGGCAGCACGTCGATCCGTGGATCCGTATTCATGAGCGACTTGGAGCCAGGATCCTTGGTCCGGCGCCGAGATCGATGGTGATCACCGGGTCCGTCGCTGAATGGGAGAGCTGGACGGGGATGCTCTTTCCTGAAAGCGGCACTTACGTCGTCCCAGACGCACTTGATCTCGTTGAGATCGACCGCGACGCAGACCTCGGAACATACATCGAGCCCAACCTCTGGATGCAGCACGATTGAGCGGCCAAGAGGAATCACGCGTCGCCAGATCGAGAACGCTACGTCCAAGGCTCGATTCGCCAGTCGGAGATTGTGCACGTCCCCACCGACGTCGAGCGACGTTGGCGGTTCTTCGGATCGATCACTCGCCAAACCTGTGACGTCGTATCCTCTCCTTCGTGGACGTCCTCGTGATATGTGGAGTTGCCGGTGTTGGCAAGAGCACAGTCGCATGGGAGATCGGATCCCAACTTCAGGTCGCTGATGTGCGACACGCCATGATCGATACCGACGAGCTGGATCGCATTTATCCCCAACCGGAATCGCTGTCGGAGCTGGTTGCGCTCAGCGGTAGAAATCTCGGAGCACTCTGGGAGAGCTTTGCCGCGCTGGGGCACTCACGTCTGATTCTCAGTGGTGTCATGCTCGATCTGGACGCCGATCTCGTGTGGATAAGCGCGTCAATCGGAAATGCTGACTATACGGTCGTTCGTCTTCATGCCTCAGACGAAACGCTAAGGCAACGAGTCGAAGCACGCGAGATTGGCTCTGGTCGAGAGGAACAGACGAAGCGAACGTTGGCGCAGGCGAAGGTATTGCGAGAACAGAAGACGAGACGAACGGTCGCGGTCCAGACCGATGGTCGAAGTCCGGTGGAGATCGCACATGAGATTCTCGAAGTTACCGGATGGGCCTCAGTCGGGTAGCTGGAGGTGACCCGATCACGGTAATGCTTGGTACCAGCTCTGTGGATTGGCCCAGCGACCTAACAGTCATAGGAGCATCAGGGAACGCACCCAAAGACAATTTGAGCCCAGTCGGAGCGTTACCGTACTTCCAACAGCATGGACGGACAGACGAGCCAGAAGCCCGAGCAACTGGAACGCTCAGTGATGGCCCTCGCCAGATATCTCGATCAAGTACTGTTTCTGGAAATCACTCTTTAGCGCGTCGGACAACTCCCCGACGGCAGCGGCCCTCCGGCCTGGCTCCCAGTCGCTCCATCCTCGCACTTTCTCCATGAGACCTTGGAATTCATCTTCATCCATGCGCCTAGAAAGTCGAATGCTCAACAGTGTGGGAAATACGTTCGCAAAGGTCTGCCGTGCCTTCTCTGCAGAAGGAGCCAATGAAAGATAATTCAATAGAAAATCCGGACGCATCATGTATCGAGATTGACCATGAGCCTCTTCGATCTCGTGAGTAAAGCGAAGCATCATTGATTCGTTCGTGAGCCACCACGTCTTATATCCAAACTCAGATACTTCAGCCGACTCTCTCCGCTGATCTCGAATCGCGTAGACAGAAAGTGCCATTAATGCATCGTTCTTGGCGAGGTTCTTTGATTTCTTTCCAGTTTCGATTTGCGCGCTTAGGGCTTCCAGATCTTCAATGTTCACGAGCTTTTCTAGATCGCCTCTAGCAACGTAATCCATTGAAAACGTTGCCTGTAAATACTTCCTGATCGTTTCCTTTCCCGAGAGCCTGTGCAACTCGTTGTATTCACAAAATTGCCCGATATAAAGCTCCCACGATCTCGGGCTACCGCCGTGCGCTTCCGGTTCCAACTTGGCGTAGAAATACGACCGTACAAGGATCTTCGGATCATTTCTGGCAATTTCCAGAGTGATCGAATCCTCAACTGGACTCATGAAGTTGATGAACTCATTGTCACAACTCTTTAGATGATTCCAAACTTCCTCAAGCGCTGGTTCCGTCAGCAACAGTGTTGCGCCACTCTCCTTTGCCATGGCAAGCATGTTCCGAATCATCTGATCTTCGCGAAGTAGGTATCTTTCGCTTAGAGCGCGGACCAAGATATCTGCGCCTACATATAGCTGAAATTCCGCTGACATGTCTTGGAAGTACTCAATGAGTTTAGGATCACACCGCAGTGTGAAGAGGAGTCCATACGTTCTTGAAAGCCTTCGGAAGAAAATGCGCTCCCTTTCATCGCTTCGATACATCGAGCCTCGAATCGTCAGATACGCCGCCTCTCCGACCCTTGCGCGTATGTTTCTCGGAACTCTCAATTCCTCCATTGCGTTCCTAATGTGGTCGTTGATGGTGGAATAACTGTCTTGCTGTGTTTCTCCGTCGAGGAAGTATGAGAAGGACAGACCCTCGCGCTCAAATGCCAATTGAACGGCCCGATTGACGACCAGTACACCTTTTTCGATTTCACTTGATCCAAGGGCCGGATCCTCATATCCGGATAACCGTGACCGAAAACTGTCGTTAGCGTCGATTCGCACCTGCTCGTCGCTCTCGTTCTCGTCTTCTACTAATCTCCGAGTCTCGTAAGGGAGGCAAAACCGGTCATCTGCCTTGTACCATCGAACTTCTCTGCCCGAAGAATTGTCTTTGCTCGACAGCCACTGGATTCTCTCATCAAAGAGTTGATTAAGCATCTGTACGGCAACCGGAAGTTCCGAGATAATACGAGCCTTGATCTCCTCGCGAGTCATCAAGATTCCAGTGTCAGGATCAGTACCTTCGAGAGCCCAAAGAATCAGCGAATCAACAACAGCTTCATAAAGGCTTGACTCCCCGGATCGCCTCTCGACTTCCTGACGCAGGAAGACGTAAATGGATGGTGATGAAATGTATTTGGACGACTCGATGAGTGTTGCCGCTCCAGGTTTTTTTAGATATTCGACCAAAGGAGACAGGTGACGCTGAACAGCATCCTTCGTTTGTGACGAATAGTTGGCTTGCAGAGCTATCCATTTCTGATCACGAATGGTCAAATTGATTTCCAACTCATCGCCCAAGGAAATCTGCAACTGATCCAGACGCGGTACAACTTGAGAGGTCACATAAATCAACGATTCCGGTCGTCGCCCAACCTCTCGGAGGCGAAGTACGGTCTGACGTATCTTCCTCTCAGGTACCTCCTCAATCGAAGCCTGCATAAATCGATTTGAATTGTCGCTTTCAAAGCATCCAGCATCTATGAACCCATCCGCTCCACCGTCTTTATTGCCACCAAGCGGAACAAATGAAATGCCAAGCACATTCGTCATCAATTCGTTGCTGAATGCTTCAAACGCGGTCCCGGATATATGACTCAGGGCCACCTCGACCAACTGAGGAGGTACAAAATCCGCCATTAACCCCCCTTTATCCCAGCTTCTCGCTCCAACCTTCAGGGCCAATGTCATATCGACAATGGAGCACCATGAACTAAAGCCTACGACAGACTTTCCTAAGAATTCACCGTCAATCCTTCGCCGTGGACGCCGTCTTGAACTAGACCCAAGAGTCTCCGAACTCACGATTCGAAGCAATCGCTCATCTGACACCACTCTCACAAGACCGTATTGGGTGGTTCCGCTGTCACGACGCACGCCAATCAGATGAGATGCCGACGATTAGTCCAATGATTGATTCGCCAGTCGGAGACTGTTGGCGTCCCTGGGGCCAATCGTGCCAGTTACCATTCAGAAATGGTCACTTACCGCGACGACGTGTTGAAAATTCTCTTCGGGCTCTCCAACAACATGTGCTCCTTTCGGCGCTCTGACGGCGCCGCCGCCTGCGAAGAGAAGTTGATTGACCCTGAGTGGTATTCGGTCAAAGCGCGCATATGCCATATTCGTGCACGAAGTGTTGGCGGACCGCGTTATGACTCGTCAATGTCCGATCCTGAGAGAAACGACTTCCCCAATTTGCTACTTCTATGTCCGACGCATCACACCCTCGTTGACGATCTAGAGCCTGATCGATATTCCGTGGAGGTCCTTACCAAGATGAAGGAGGACGCCGAACGCAATGCCGATGCAGACAGCGAGTGGTCAAGAAACACCGCCCTGATTAATCGAGCAATACCAGTACTCATCTCAGTGATGGAGCGACTGCACTCGCTTGGCCCGACGCCTCGCACTTCACTTAAGGAACCTCAGCCAGGACAGGGTGCCGCGAATGTCCAGGCTACATTTACCGCCTCAGCAGGAGGCGCGGTCTCGGAAGAACACACAGTCACTCGTGCCGCTAGTGACGAATCTCGAAATGATGACATCGCGTAGCCAATTCTTGAGACGCCGACTCCTTTCACAAACTCATTCAATCGGATTGTGTACGTCGGCCCCTCCGAATATTCATCAGGCACTCTGTATCAGCAATTCGACGGCGCGATCGATGTCTTTGCCTAAGTTTCGCTTGCCCCGGCATCCAGAAGCATTGCAGCGAAGCCACCAACCATGTTGCGACTTATTGAGAACCATCGGCGAGTTACAAACTGGACAGGGTTCCGACTTGCGGACCTTCTCTATCCGGGAGAAGAGTTCTCGATTGTCGATGAGGAGTAGACCTGCCTGGTGAGCTTCCTGCCTCGCCTGATCATTGAAGTCGGAAAGGGTGACGTAGATTCCACCTCTCCCATCAAGTTTCTCTCGCATCAATGTTCCAAGAAAGCGGCGGATTTCGTCAACTGACACGGACTGTGCAGTCCACCGTTTGCACTGCACGATGACCCGCTCGCCGCCCCTTGTCAGAATGAGGTCAATGTTCCCGTCGGGCCCGCTTGTACGACCGGTTTCTGCAACGTTCCATCCTTCTCGTCGAAACACTTCTCCGACCAGCCATTCGAATTCGCTTGAGTTAAGCCGTCGCAAGTCCGTTGTCCACTCCAGGAGGTTTCGTCGTTGCCCTGCGGCGATCCGCTTGAGAAGCCAACCGAGAAGCATTGCTGCTGCGACGGTCGAACCTGCCAAATTGAAGGCGATGAGCAGATAGCTCGGAGCACCCAACGCCAACGGCACCGCAAGACCGATACCTCCATATGAAACGGTGGCAAGAACCGTGGCCGTCCAGCCCGAGATTCGTCCGAGAAAATCGAGGATTGCGCGGTCAAATCTACCTTGTGGCTTGCTCATAAACCTTGAGGTTATGTGAATCAAGCTCCTCGAGCCCGCGCAATTGCCTAAGTGGAGTTGCAAGGTCTCGAAAGTTGTGTCATATTATTCATCTATGATGATAGATAAACAACAGGATAGCTCGCCCAGCGAAAAACCCAAGACTTCGTCTCCGATTTCTTTTCGTCTCGATGCAAAGTCGGGCGTGCCCACGTATCTCCAACTGGTCCAGCAGGTCGAGCACGCGCTGCGATTGGGTTTTCTCGAGCTTGGCGATCAATTACCAACGGTGAAAGAAGTTGTGAATTCATTGTCGATAAATCCGAACACTGTCATTAAGGCCTATGCCGACCTTGAAGGAAAGAAGATTGCTGTGGGCAGACCAGGACAGGGTACCTTCATCGTGTCGGTCCCCGAGACCATAAAAATGACTCAGTTACATCACCTGCGCAGGTCTCTGAAGCGAGGGTGGCTGCGGAATGCATTTGACGCCGGGCTTGATTCAGACGGTGTCGAAGCCCTTTTTGCAAACGCTCTTAGAGAATACGTCGTCGAAATGGCTGAAAGCTCGGGTTCAATAACAACTGACACCGCGTTGTTGGCATGAACATAATCGAGGTCAACAATCTCGGAAAGCAATACGGTAAGCGGTGGTCCCTGCGGAACGCTTCGTTCTCCATTGGCGAGGGTCGAGTGGCGGCAATCGTGGGACCGAACGGTGCCGGAAAGACGACGCTTCTCAAGATTGTTGTGGGGCTCATTGAGCCCGGTGAAGGAAGTGCCACAGTAATTGGTGGTGTCAAGGCTGGATCTGATGACGCGTTATATCGAGTCGCCTTCGTCGCTCAAGACGCGCCCCTCTATCGATATTTGAAGGTTTCGGACATGATTGCGCTGGCTAAGAACCTCAATCGATCGTTCGACGTCATGGTGACAACACAGCGTCTTAACAAACTCGGCATCGGACTTGATCAACGAGTCGGCAAGCTCTCTGGAGGACAGCAATCGCAGTTGGCCCTCGCCCTCGCCCTAGGTCGCCACCCTACGCTCCTGGTACTGGACGAGCCACTTGCTCGGCTAGACCCACTTGCTCGGCGTGAGTTCATGAGCGTAGTCATGACCGAAGTGGCGAATGAAGGACTCTCCGTCGTTCTTTCTTCACACGTCGTGGCCGAACTCGAACGAGTCGCGGATTACTTGGTCGTTGTTAACGCGGGCCACATCCAGATCGCTAGCGACATTGACGTATTAGTGCAAAGCCACTGTCTTGCTACTGGACCTGCCGACGAGGTCGGGGCGATTAGTCAGAGTTTTTCGATTGTCGGAAGTTGGATCAAGGGCCGACAAGCTCGGCTTTTGGCTCAAGCCTCGGATCTTGGTCTGCTCGGGCGAAATTGGGAGTGTTCCGCGGTGACCCTGGAAGAGATCATCCTCGCCTACCTTGAGAACCCAGACGATGAACCATTGATTCTAAGTTCTCCTGAAGAGAACGTCGTGACTCGGGTGCAACGATGACCACCCTGGCCCCAGACAGACAACACCAGTACGCCAAGAAATCTCCGACACTGTGGCGTTCAATGTTGAGAGTTATCTGGATTCAACATCGATTCTCAGTACTCGTCATGATCGGGATCTTTGGACTCATTGCGGCCTTCATGTTGGTCACCGGGGCGTCGATTCACGCGGACTTTGCAAAATATCTATCCAACAAATGCTCGTATTTTGGCCCCAATCCGGCCAATGGAACTGCGTGTTCAAACCTCAGTGCCAGCCTTCTCCACTCGCTGAACTTTCTCACCATCGTCGAAATAGTTATGCACGCTGTCCCGATATTGATTGCGATGTTTATCGGCGCACCTCTCGTCGCCCGTGAGTTTGAGTCAGGCTCCTATCAATTTGCGTGGACCCAAGGCACACCGCGATCGTCGTGGCTCACCATGAAGCTCCTCTTTCTCGGGTTCATGGTGGTTGTCCTCGCAATTCCCCTAGGGCTAATCGCCTCGTGGTATGCCCAACCCGTCGACGCGATCGGATTCGTTAGTCATTGGCAGCCGGGCCAGTTTGATGTCACCGCAGTAACTCTGCCGGCCATTTGTCTCACTGGACTGCTTGCGGGGGTCCTCATTGGAGCGCTTTTAAAGAAGATCGTGAGCGCGATTGCCACCGCCGGGCTAGTGGTCGGGAGTCTCGTTATCGGAATATCTGCCTACCTGGATGACGCAATCTTCTCAATCCACACGAGTGCGTCAACGTGGTATCCGAGTGACGGAAATATCGGAGCGGTTAACCGCTTTGCTGGGGTGGGAGGTGGGTTCCGAAGTGGCCCCAGGGGCTCTTGGGGCGGTTGGTTAGTCAACATCTGGTACGAGGGGCTAAACGGCGTCCACCTCAGCGCGAAAGCAAGTGGTCGAGTTTTAAATCAACTCTTTTCGTCTAATCCCAAGACCACACAGGTTGAGTCTCATCAGTATGAATTGACATGGTTAGCGAATCACCACTATTCGTTCTGGATTAGCTACCAGCCAGCGAACCGCTTTTGGATCGCTCAGGGTGTCCAAGCAATCATCATCCTGGCGCTTGGGTTCATTTTGTACAGAGTCGCGATGACAGTAATTAGGCGATCGGCCTAAGCGCCAATAGAGCGCCCAAAGAGATTGTTTGCATGACATAGACAAACTGAAACTAGGCGTGACCAGTTCTTTTACTAGCCACAGCATTCATCGGCCCCCACCCTTTCAAGGTGGTGGCAAAAGTTGGATTGCTGGTTCGAACTAGTTGGCTTGATTCTTATAGAACCTTCTTTTAAGCCGGAGTAAACCTGGTGCAGTGAAAGCGACGAAGCATGAACGAGAGATGGTCCTCGCCTATCTCGAGACACAAACTCAGGATGACCCTGTCGTTCACGTTGAGAAGGTTGCGACTGAGCGAATCGGCGTCATTGTCCATGACATCTGGGACGTTCACTGTTCAAAAAGCCGTTGGTGGGTCGTTACAGAACCGATGAACGTATATCCGCAGGCTGATTTCAAGAGTCGCGAAGTCGTCCTTACCTTTCATGTCAGACTCATGGCGCGGATTTTCGCTCGTGAAGAGATCCCCCTCACTAAAAATGCGGCAATGATCCTGCCGAACTCCTGGCGAGTTTGGGAACTGGCCGTTGAAGCGATGACGAATAGTCGAGAGGCGGAGGACTTTCAAGCCGTTGGTGTTCGGCTACGCGAGTGCATGGTGACCTTTGCGTCGGAGATTGCCGACGCAGATTTGGTGCCCAAAGGCGTTGAAGCTCCGAAGAAGGCCGATGTCGTGGGCTGGAGCGTGCTGCTCATAGATCATCTCGCAAGCGGTTCCACAAACGAACAATTGCGTTCATACTGCAAAAGACTGGCACGTGAGACATGGGATTACGTGAATAAGTTGACGCACGCTAAGAACTCGGGGATCTTTGACGCAGAGATTGGCACTGCCGGCGTCAGTCATTTTCTATCCACGATAACGGCAGCACGCAAAAAGTGGGCAATGGGACCTAATCAGCGTTGCGCTGAATGCGGGTCGTACCGAATCTCGACGGGCAAGTGCATTCGTTGCGGATGGGGCGATCCGAACTACGAGGAGCCCACACCACTTCGAGATTTGAGCCCCGAGGAACTCGCCGAGACCCCTTGTGTACATAGCACTGACATTTCAACATTTATGTCACCCGATCAGTTCTCCTAGAGGACCGGCGTCGCCCGTTTCACGATGAAGAATTTTGTCGCGAGCAACGTCGACGACGTCTACCGTTGCTGAAATGGCAAGGAAACGATCGATACAGCCGACGAAACTCGTAGTTAGAAGCGAGGACGAACTCCTCGAGGAACTTAGAAAGCAATTTGAACTTCTAAAGAGCGCGTGCAACCAGTACGACGCAGGAGACGAACTACAGATTCTCAACACGGCCACACGCCTTCGCGTAATCCTCAATCCACCAAACTCTCTAATCAACAGACTTCACCTCCAACGGCGGTTGACCTTTCGCGACACCTCAACTCATCGATTGGATCCAAACCGGCACATGTGCATTGCGAATCTTGGTGTTGAGATTACGCAGGGTGTCGGTGCGCGATGGGTTCCTCTGCTGAATGGATGGCCCTCGGGTCACCCGGCGCAGCAACCGCAACGTTTCAACACTTGGTGGAATGAACCAATTATGCCGAAGACCGTTTCGGACGGACTCGACCGGACGCCTCGTTACTCTCGAAGGGACCTCGTTCTGGGCGTGGCAAACAAAGATGGTGGCACGCACATCGACAATCGAGATATTGACTACGACAGTTTGACGCGGGACAGTTTCTCCATGGAGATCGCATTCAAAGATGCCAAGGGCAAAACCGAAATGATGGCAGTAGATGGAAACCCTGTAAATGCCGCGGTCCGCCAGATCGGGCACGAGGTTCTGGTCACGCTCTCAATCGACCTGCCTAATGCCAGAAAAACGCGGGGCTTCTAGCTCCCATTACCAGCCGTACGATTTGTCGTCACACTCAAGTGATCGGAGAGAGCATTCGATGCGCGTGCACTTTCGCCCACTTGACTTTCACTAATTTGAGTGTATGCTTTAAGCGTATGCTCAATATAGAAGGAAGTTCGGAATGGCCAAGTCAGGATCTCCCAGCAAGGTCGCGACAGCCAGCACGGAGCGATCGGCGAATACCCGCCAAGCCCTCGTCGATGCCGCCATCGAGACGCTGAAAGAACACGGTTTCGCGGGTGCCAGTGCCCGAGCGATTTCCGAACGAGCCGGGCAGAACCAGGGACTCGTTTTCTACCATTTCGGTTCCGTCGCCAATCTCCTCCTGGCCGCTCTCGACGCAGTCAGCGATGACCGGATGGTCAGGTTCAGCGCAGCGGTCGAGAACGTGTCGTCGCCCAATGAACTCATGGACGTAGCCGCACAGATATTCCGAGAAGACCTCGACACGGGACACGTCACCGTCCTGGTGGAGATGATCGCTGGTGCTTCTTCGACTCCGGGCCTCGGTGCTGAAGTCGCCACTCGCATCGGTCCGTGGTTCACCTTCACGAAGGACGCGCTTGACAAGACCTTTGGAGACTCACCGTTCGCCTCGTTGCTACCGGCGGACGACGTTGCCTACACCATCGTGGCGCTCTTTCTCGGGCTCGAAATGCTCACCCATCTCGATGGCGACCGCGAGCGCGCGCTCACTATCTTCGGTCACGCTCAGCAACTTGTCGCAATGCTCGGAGCCTTCAGCGCATTCGCACCACCAAAGGAGACGCCATGACCACAGATTCCGCCACTGGACCTAAGTCCGCCCGCCTGACCGATACCGGCCTGGACGCGGTGACCGGAGCCTTCAGCTATTCGGGCCGAGCCATCGCCACGGCCCTCACCGACTCGGGGCGCCAGGTCCGCACCCTGACCGGGCACCCCAACCGGGCGACGAGCGCGTCTCGCATCGAGGTTCGTCCACTCGACTTCGACGACCAGATTGGCTTGGTCGCGTCACTCGAAGGTGTCACCACGCTCTATAACACCTACTGGGTCCGTTTCGCCCATCAGCGGATCGACCACGACCTGGCCGTGGAGAACTCTCGAGCGCTCTTCCAGGCGGCCCGGCGCGCCGGGGTTGAGCGCATTGTCCACGTCAGCATTACGCACCCGAGTGTGGACTCTGCGCTGCCGTACTTTCGGGGTAAGACTCTCGTCGAGCGCGCCCTCGCCGAGACCGGCGTCTCGTACGCGGTGTTGCGCCCCGCCATCCTCTTTGGCGGCGACGGCGTGCTGCTCAACAACATCGCCTGGCTGCTCCGTCGTCTGCCGGTCTTCGCCATTGGCGGTAGGGGCGACTACCGGATCCGGGCGGTCCACGTCGACGACCTTGCCCAGCTCTGTCTCGAAAAGGGTGCCCAGCGCTTCGACAGCGTGACCGACGCGGTGGGTCCGGAGCGGCCGACGTTCGTAGAGTTGGTCAACTCGATCAAGAATGCCGTTGGGAGCCGCTCGCTGTTGGTCCACGTGCCCGGAGCGGTCCTACCCATCCTCTCTCGGGCCGTAGGCGTCGCCCTCGGCGACGTGCTCTTGACCCGTGACGAGTACCGGGCCATGGCCGATGGACTTGCTGACACTGAGGGCCCGACGACCGGAGCGACGGCGCTCTCAGACTGGCTGGTCGAACATGCACCTGTTCTTGGGCTCACCTACGCCAACGAGCTCAAGCGTCACTTTAACGTCGCAAGTCGCTGACGATGACGATGAAAAGTGACGTACGGTTGCCCCCAAATTGGAGCCATCGTCTGGGCCGATCCGTTGTTACCGTACGCGGCAATCTTCCACTTCGAGCCGACGCCACCAATCAAAATTGCGACGAGAATCTTTCTTTGTCTGGCGTGCAACAACCTAGCGATTTCCAAGAAAACTGAGCAGTCCACGTGATTATCATTCTCGTCGCGCTGCTGGTCGTGTTCCTTGGTACTTCAATCTGGGCCATTATCGATGCGGCTCTGAGACCTCCGGAGGCGTTTGTTGCTGTCGGTGATTCCAAAGCACTATGGATAACCCTGATCGCAGTTTTTACCTTGGCCCTCGGCCTCGTTGGATTCATCTTGGCGCTCGTCTACCTGTTTTCAATACGACCAAAGGTCAGTAACTGGTCGGGCGATACGTTGACTAAGGCGCCTCCGGTCGCCTCGCGCCGGCCTTGGATCTATTTCGTTATTTGGATGCTCGTCGGCGGCTCGTACGCCATGGTCATTGTCGGAGCTTTTTCGATTGGGATCTTCTTCATTCCGATTGCGGTTATCGCCACGATATTCTTAGTCCGCAAACCATCTTCAAGACGGGGCATTCCTGGGCTGCTCGGAGGGCTCGCGCTTCCTTTGTTCTACGTTGCGTATCTCAATCGCAGTGGGCCGGGCATGGTCTGCACGAAGACTCTGAGCACCTTCGGCGTCGGCCAGAGTTGCACCCAAGAACAGAGTCCGTGGTTATGGCTAATTGTGGGACTAGTTCTTCTCGGTGCTGGCGTTGCTATCTTCATCGTCGCTTTGCGTTCGAGCAAGGGCCCGCGGTGATCTAAATGCGCGGAATCGCTTAGTCCGGGAGGCAGGTTTTGCGCCCATTGTGGAACTAGTTCTCATGAATTCACCGGGGCACTTTGAGATCCGCCATGCCATCATGGTCAGTGCACAAGTCGAGGTTTCCGTCGGTAAATATTTTGAGCTGAGGCGACTCGTGATTAACGGTCATGAGCGAACACCGCCCTTTTGAAATTGGACTTGTCACACTTAGGCGAACGTCGCTGGAGAATTCATAGGGACATGGCGTGGGTGAATTCAATCACCGAGAATGGCGATCCGACGTGGTCACTCGCCAAGTTGGCCCGGTGACTCACTGAGAAGACAAACGGCCTCTTGGGTTCATCAAACGCTCCCTAAGCAAAGGAATCGACACGCCAACCCAAGTGGCGATGAGGAGCATCCAGATGATCAACCGGACCCAAGGATATAGCCCGCCAACGAAGTTGGAGGTGCTCGCATTGGTATACGTTGCCGAACCGTAAGGCAGGTGTGAACCAAGCGAAGTCATCCAGATACCAAGAAAGTAAAGAATAATACCAAGGGCGACGACTGCCACGACTCGCTGTGCGCGATTGAGTCGACGGTGTTCCATGTTGAGAGTATTTCACACGATGTATCGAGCATCAAAGACACTTAGTTCCCTGTGTCGAAGGTCTGACGCGACAAACACCAGCCATTGGCTGATAATCGCCGCCCTACGCATAGAGACGAAGAACGCTTCAACTGGCAACATGAGTTCCGACACGAGCACTGTGGCCCATTGGAGTGTGCTACTATGTAAAGCATGGTAGTAGGTGGAACGGAGAAACTATTGGCCCAGATGCGCCGAGGCGCCATTGAGCACTGCGTGCTGGCCCTTCTTCAGTCGAAAGACCGCTACGGCTTCGAGATCACGAGGGAACTCTCTGAGGCCGACGGGCTGGTGACGAGCGAAGGCACCGTTTACCCACTCTTGACTCGACTACGCAACGACGGAATGGTCGACACTTACTGGAGGGAATCCACGGAAGGTCCACCTCGCCGCTACTACCGGATTACGCCCGATGGCAAGCGCGCACTGAAGTCTTTCATCGAACAGTGGGCGCGATTTCGCGACTCGGTGGACGCCATTCTGAGCAGGGGAAGGTAGCAATGCAAGAGCACACGACGTCAGACCAGATCATCACAGAGTATCTTGGCGATCTGAGGGACGCACTTCGATCCGTCAACCCCAGCGACGCCAGGGAGTTCGTCGCCGAAATCGAACAGCACATCGCCGAGGGCAGAGCGACTCTCGAACCCGTTGATGAAGTGGGGCTACGCAACCTGCTCGAGCGGATTGGTTCGCCATCAGCACTCGCCAGCGAACTCGAAGAGACGGAGTCACCGCGCGCGGTCAGTGGCATGGACCGAGCGACGCCGTGGCTGATCGCGTTCGGGGGTTTCGCCTTCGGGTTTGGTTGGCTCGTTGGCCTATACGGACTGTGGTCCTCCAAGACGTGGCGCATCTGGGACAAGCTGCTCGGCACTTTCGTATGGCCCGGAGGACTGCTCGGAGCCTTCTACCTCTTCGGCGCTTCCGCAGGTAGTGAGACCTGTCATGGAGTTACACGATTGGGACAGACTGCTGCACCCTTGACCTGTGTTCATCATGGATTGGCAGTTCTTCCGGTCGGGCTCCAGTTCTTGACCGGTTTCGTGATGGCGGCGGCGCCCATCTTTACGTGCTTCCGGCTCGGTTCGGTCCTCTCGCGAGGTTACGCAGACGCATCGAATCCTCGCGGCGTACGACTGGTGAGTACGGGACGCGCCAAGAGGACGAGCACTCTTCTGGTATGGATCTCCCTAGGACTGGTGGTTCTGTTCCTCTTCAATCTCGTACTCGCCTAACCTCCCCCATTAGCACGTAGTCGGAGGCCCGAAATCAACAACCTCCGACTGGCGAATTCAGGGCTGGTCGCACAGAAGCTAAGCCTTGGGGTCCTTCCACATCCTCGCAACTACCCACACCAAGTCATTCGAGGCTGCGTCAAGTTGACAGATCATTCTGTCTCGCGACTCGCTAAGCGATCGACCAACCGCGACCACGCTGCCTTTAAAAAGGCCTTTCCAATGCTCGATTCACCTGCTCCCTATGTGGACAATCCCGCAATTCTCCCCGCTATCAAGCGAGCGAGCAAGAGAATGTCGGATTTCGAGAACAACATCAAGTTCCGCCGACGCCCTACCGACGTTGCGGCAATGAAGATCGGATTCGCGCCGTTTGGTGTCTAGGGAGTTCATGGAATTGCACTAGGGGGGGCCTGGAATAGTCGTCATGCAGTTTGCAGGTGCTGTTATACACACCCCAGCGCGGCCGGTGAAGTCTTCAACGCTTTGAAGCAGGACCTCCACTGAACAAAGGGCCTTCACTTTTATAGGACCTACTATCAAGCACGGTACGCATAAGGCAACGAAGGTGACGCGGACAACGCGTGGTGGTACGTGACCTAAGAGTTAGTGCCTTCCCACACAACGCCGAGGTTTGTCACAATTCCTCCGGGGCCTTCGTAGAAACAAACGTTCGTAAGGTGCCGAGCAAAGTAATGCGCAGTAGTGATCGGTTGGGCGTAGCCCTCGACGACGAATCCCAACGCAGTATGGGGTGAGCAAGTCTTGGCGTACAGCATCGCGCTGGGAAGTCCTCTCACTTCGACGAGGGCCTGGCCGTGAGCACCGCTGCTCAGCGTGATTCTTTTGTTCGTTGCAGGAACGGTAGGAAACGAAAACTGACTGACCTTCGTGGCATTGCCGCGGTAGGTGCCACGCACGGCGCTAACGGTCGGTCCACTGCTTTGTAAATGACACGTTGATCCGTGGTTTGTAATCGTCACCGGTGTTAGCACGGTTCCCGCTGGGTAACCCGCGCCACCTTTGTAGGTTGCTCCGATGCTTAGCGTGATATTTGATGCTTGGCACAGTGGCGAAGACACCGACGTGGTCTTCGCGGCTGACGGCGTAGAACGCGACGGGTGAGCGACGAGGGGCACGGCGAGCGGTCCAGAAGTGAGCGCGGCTGCCAGGTCGTAAGCGTCAGTCTTCGACACGGCGAGCAACTGCATCTGACCGTCGAAGGAACTGAACGCGGAGTTGGTCGGCTGAATGAGGGGCGCTTCAACAATGACACCGTTCAGGTCAATAGCGAGTTGACGGTGGAAGTACTGCTTGGCTACTTGGTCCCACTGTTGGGACTCCGCCTTGTTGAGTTGCACGCTCACGATCCATCCGCCAGAGAACGGTACGTGAGTCACGGTGGCTGAAGCCACTTTCGACGAGAGCGTGATGAGCGTCGGACCAACGAGGTAGCGCTGTGTGACGCTGGTGCCACTGTCCAGTACCGGTAACAGTGCCCAGGTGTTCGGCGATCCGGCGTCTTGTGCAGAGGTCGTCGTCGCGTGGGTCGCGAGTTCCGGGTCGGGCTTTGTGGTGGGTATCGAGGGCCCGGACACCGTTGGTGCGGCATACTGCGAACTTGAGCAGGTCGTCGGTAGCGGACTCGTCGAAACCGGTCCTCTTTGGGGCCCGGCGTAGCAAGTGACCGAGCGGACGAGCAGCTCGGGCGACGAGGTGAGGAGCGACGTGGGGCTGGCCAGTCCCTTGGGTCCGTTGATGACAACCAAGGCTCCGTTCGAGACTTTCACCGTGGCGTTAGGGAAGCCCACCGCGTGAAGTCGCGCGGTCATCACGCTCCGGTCGGCTGCAAGTTGCGCTGCACTGAACGACACATTGGTCTTCGGGTAGAGCGTCACGGCGTAGGCAGAATTTGAGGCCAAGCCGACGAAGAGCGCAGTGGCGCTCATTGCGGCGACGAGGAGACTGACACCTATCGTCGAAAAACGAGTACGAATGCTTCGTTGGTGAAGGCGTTGGTGCAACGCCTGAGAGGAGGGGGTTGCACCTGAAGGAACCGATGAGATGGCGCGGTCGAAGAGTTCTTGGATTTGGTTAGTCGAGGACATTGAAGGTCTCCTTCGCTTGGAGTGATGCTTTGGCGAGGGCGGCGTGCAGAGTGGCCTTGACGGTACCTTCGGCACAACCCATCACTTTGGCGATCTCGGGAATGGTGAGCTGGGTGACGTAGCGCAACAGCAACGCTTCTCGTTGGCGATCGCCGAGGCCTGTGAGGAGCTCGGTGACGGTCACTCGCGCGTCGACTCGAGACTCGCTAGACAGGTTCGCTGACGATGGAACAAGGAACGGCTGCTTAGCTTCTTGTCGGACACGACGGCGATGGAGGTCGCGACCCTTGTTGAGGGCCACCACCATTGTCCAGCCTTCGGGATGGTCGAGCAGTGAGACCTTCTTCCACCTACGGAGCGTTTGGAAGAAGGCCTCCTGGGCAATCTCCTCAGCAAGATCGGGGTCGCGGAACGTGAGCGTCATTGCTCGTCGCACGCGGTCGTAGCTCGCTGCGTAGTAAGTGTCGAAATCCATCTGCCGGAAGGCTCCGTTCAGCTTTGCGCTTGGGTGTCCGATAGTAAGACGATTGGCACGGCTAAATCGTTTAGTCGAGGATCGTGTTGTTTCATATGACCCCCGACGCCCACGCCTACTCCCATTTCGTGATCCTCCAGTCGGATTGTGGACGTCGGCTCGCAGACTAGAACCCACACGGTCTAGCCCAAGCGCCATTGCACGTTGCATTTCATGTCGGGTTTCGCACCGAACGAATAGATGCCCCTGCCACGATTACGGCAGAGCGTTTGCTTCTTTTGCGTTTAACGCTGCGCTTGGATTATCGCAATTACCTCGTCGCTGCGGTAACCCTGTTGCCGGGCGAAGTCCAAGAGTTCGCTGATGCGTACGAGCACGGCACTCTGTTGCGGAGTTCCGACCACTCGCACACCGCGACCTCTGGTGAAATCCAACAGACCTTCATCGCGCAAGATGTGCAGCGCTCGTATGACCGTGTTCTTATTCACGCCCAATACGTCGGCCAGGTCAATAGCTGGCGGGAGGCGTTCACCCGGGGCAGCCTCACCGTCGGCAATCGCTCGGCGTATCTCGGCGGCCACCTGACCGTAAAGGGGTACCGCTCCATTCTTATTGACCGCTGGAGTTCTCATAGTACTATCGCATATAGTACTATATTTTTACAGTTACGTAAGGAATTTCAATGATTATCACCCCCACGGAACACGATGCTCCATACGAGAGTTCAGATCCCACCGAACTACTTATCAAGGAGGCCCGACAGAAGGCACGTCGGCGGCGTCTTCGAACAAGTGCTGTTCTTACTAGTGCGTTGGCCTTCGTGGTCCTGCTACTGCTGCTCGTCGCCGCTGGTGTACCAAGCAGTGCGAAACGAACGACGGGTAACAAGCCCGCCCGTACAGCGGGCACGAACCTCTCGTCGGTCGTCATT
>PMTL01000112.1 GCA_003168075.1 Acidimicrobiaceae bacterium | reverse complement strand
TGAGCACCGCCAATCGCCCATACTTCATCAATGCCGAGCAACGCCGCGGCCGCGGCCACGGCGGCCGCACCACTCGGGGGCGTGCAGACCACGATGCGTTCCACCCCGGCCACCTGGGCGGGAACCGCCCCCATGATGAGTGAGGAGACGAGCCCCTTGGGGACGTACACGCCCACCGAACGAAGGGGCGTCCAACGACGCTCCAAGGTCACTCCGGGCGAGACTTCGAGAGTGATGTCCGCGGGACGCTGCGCCGCGTGCCAGGTACGCACGGACTGGGCCGCATCCAGCACCGCGGCAGTGGGAATATCGCCGTAGGGCACCGCACGTTCGGGCTTGTCGGCGGTGGTCTGGTCGAGTCGTTGACTCCACTGCACGAGCGCCGCGTCGCCGCGGGCACGTACGTCGTTGACGATCTCCTCGATGGAGATGGGTCGGTCGGTCTTGACGGGTGAACTCATGGCATCATTCTTTCGACGGGCAACGTGAGGATGGAACTCGCGCCACAGGCTTGCAGTTGGGGAAGCAGTGACCAGATCTGCGCGGCCGGTACCAGTGCGTGAACCGCGACTATACCGGGTGTCGCGAGGTCCATTACGGTCGGCGAGCCGGTGGTCGGCAGCAACGCGGTCAGCTCAGCGAGGCGCTCCTTGTGGATATTGCACAGCAGGTAGCGCGTCGCTCGTGCGTTGATCACTGAGGCCAACAGCATCGTGAGCGTGCGCTGGGCCTCGAGGTCACTCGCACCGCGCCGTCCCACCAGCACCGCCTCGGATTCAAACAGGGTGCCCAGCGAGCGCAGACCATTGGTGCGCAGAGTCGATCCCGTCGAGACCAGGTCAATGATGGCGTCGGCGAGGCCCAGGCGCGGCGAAATCTCCACCGAACCGGTGACGCGCACAATCTCGGACTTGAGGCCTTGTTCGGCTAACCACCGCGCCGCGATACGCGGGTGCGAGGTCGCAATGCGACGTCCGTCAAGGTCAGAGAAGCTCTGCGCGGAGTCCTCGGTCGAGACGGCGGCCTGCAACGAACACGTGCCGTAGCCGAGGCGCAGCAACACGTCGACGTCGAAATCTCGCTCACTCACCAGGTCCAGACCCGTGATGCCGCAGTCGACGATGCCATCCTGGACATATTCGGGCACGTCGTCGGCCCGCACGAACAACAAGTCGATGTCCGCGTTGCGACAAAAAGTCTGCAGTACTCTTTCGCCGGGCTCCTGGGGAGCTACCCCGGTCGCCTCCAGAAGAGACCACGACGGTTCGCGCAGGCGGCCCTTCGACGGCAGGGCCAAGGTCAGTCGTCTATTCATTTGCGTCCTCGTTTCAGTACGGCGCCGTAGCCCCCCTCGCCGTAGCGCAACCAGTGCGCCACGCGTGTCACGGTCGCCGTCGATGCCCCGGTGCGTCGCGAGATCTCTTGGTAGGGCACGGCGTCGCTCACCAGGCGCGCGACCTGCAATCGCTGGCCCATCGCGTCGAGTTCGGCCGTCGTGCAGATGTCGCGCAGGAAAGCCGCCATGACCTCGGGGTCGCGCAAGCCAACGAAGGCGGCCACCAGTTCATCAAAGCGTTGGACGGTCTCGTCGTGTGCGTCGGCGGGGAGCACCTTGCCACTGGTCATATCAATATGCTAGCGTATTAACACGCTGCTATGCAACTGATTCCCGCCATCGACCTCTTGGGCGACTTCGCCGTGCGCCTGGAACAAGGCGACTACGATCGCGTCCTGTTTCGCCAGCCCCTCGACGAATTCTTCACCCGCGTCGTCGCGACCAGTCCCGATCTTATTCACGTCGTCGACCTGCAGGGCGCGCGTGACGGTGCGCTGCGCACCGAGGTCATTGCGCACTGTGCGACGCTGGCCGGATCCGTCCCCCTGCAAGTCTCGGGCGGCATCCGCTCGCTCGAGGCGGCCCAGTCGGTACTCGCCGCCGGCGCCCAGCGGGTCATCTTGGGCACGGCGCTCTGGAACGACTCCGGTGCGCTCGTCACCTACGTCGAAGCACTCGGCGATCAGCTCGTCGCAGCCCTTGACGTTCGTGACGGCGTCCTGGCGGTGCGCGGCTGGTTGGCGACGACCGGACTAAGTATCGACGACGCACTGCAACAATGCCTCGACGCCGGCGTGACGCGCCTGCACGTCACCGCCATCGCGCGTGACGGCACGATGGGCGGACCCGACCTCGAGCTCTACCGCAAAGTCTGCGCCAGTGGTCTCAAGGTCGTGGCCGCGGGCGGCGTGCGCAACGACGACGACCTCGCCGACCTGGAAAAGGTGGGTTGTGAAGGTGCGGTGATGGGCGTCGGATTCCTGGCGCGACTCGGCATCACGTTCTAGTCACCCACGGTGTCATTTGAAATGACATCGGGCCCTACCACGGGTCTTTCATTGGTTTGTGATTGGTTGCACAATGTTACTGGTACCTACAGAAAGGACCAATAATGAAGCGTCGTACTTTAGACTTATTGCTCACCTGGACCGGAGTGTTACTCACGGTTACCCTGATTGGAGCGGGATCTCTCCTGCTGTGGGGCTACAACTTTGCGAACTCCCAGGTCAAGACCCAACTGGCGCAACAGCAGATCTTCTTCCCCGCCAAGTCCGCATTTGCCAACGCCAAGGTCGGCACCGAGATCACGCCGTCGATGATTCCCTCCGTCTCTCAGTACGCCGGACAGCAGATGCTGACCGGTGCACAGGCCGAGGTTTACGCCGACGACTTTATCGCGGTGCACCTGAAGGAGATCGGCAACGACCTCACCTACTCACAGCTCAGCGCCAAGGCTCAAGCCGACCCCAGTAACACCGCCCTGGCAGCCCAAGTCGAGACGGTCTTCAAGGGCACCATGTTGCGCGGATCATTGCTCAACGCCTACGGCTACTGGACATTCGGTCAGATCGCGATGTATGCGGCAATCGGCGCGTTCGTCGTCGCCCTGCTCATGCTCGTGCTGACGCTACTAGGTCTCCGGCACTATCGACGGGTCGACGACACTACCGTCGTGTAGCCCCACCGGAGTAAGACCAAAGAGCCCGGGCCCCCTCCCGGGCTCTTTGTTTTGTACCGGTGCCCGGTGACGCTGGTCCGATTCACCGAGACAGAATGTGACATGTCCGCGCATTGGAACCACGTGTACGAGTCTCGCGAGTGCGACAAGTTCAGTTGGTTCGAACCCGAGCCCACCACGTCGCTCGAGCTGCTGGAGGAACTCGCCATCGCCCCCGACGACGCCGTCCTCGACATCGGCGCGGGTGAGTCGCTCCTGGCGGACCGCCTGGCCGCACGCGGATACCACGACCTGACGATCCTCGACCTCTCCACCACCGCCATCGCCGTCACGCTTGCTCGGGTGGGTCGCCACGACGTCACGGCGATTGAAGCCGACGTGACGACCTGGCGACCCGCGCGTCGCTACGACGTATGGCACGACCGAGCAGTCCTGCACTTCATTGGACCGCCGCGTGTTCGCGACTACGTCGAGACGATGCACTCGGCGCTTTCGCCTGGCGCCAAGGTCGTCATTGGCGTCTTCGCGCCCGACGGACCGACAACGTGCTCGGGGCTCGAGGTCACGCGCTATGACGCTGACGACATCGCTCAACTGCTGGACACAGGCTTCGATATCGTCGCGGCCCGGCGGGCGCGACACGTGACACCGTGGGGAGCCGAGCAGTCCTTTCAGTGGGTGGCGGCCGTACGAAAGGGACGGGCATTGTCACCATCTACGCCACCACGAAATGGCGATTGAGAATTTTTTGTAACGTTGGGTCGTGACCGACCCCTCCGCAGCGACTCCGAAGTCGGTGTTGTCAACGCCACCGGCGTATATCGACGACCGCGAGTCGCTGTACGGCGACCTCAACGCACTGAGTGCCTTGCTCGACGACACACTGCGCCGCCAGACGTCCGAGGGATTCCTCTCGCTGGTGGAATCGGTGCGTTCAAGTGCCGGTCGCGACATGGACCTCTCGTTTCGCGAGTTCGAAAACCTCGACCTGGAGACCGCCAGCCAGTTGGTGCGCGCGTTCTCGATGTACTTTCATTTGGCTAACATCACCGAGCAGACCCACCGCGCTCGTCAGGGTCAACAGCGCCGCAACGACGACGACGGACCCCTCGCGCGGGTCGCCGACGAGATCCTCGCCGCTCTGGCGTCGGGAGCCGTCAGCGCCGATGAGGTCGAGGCCGCCGTGAATCAGTTGGCGGTGCGTCCCGTCTTCACCGCCCATCCCACCGAGGCCGCGCGTCGCTCACTGCTCCTCAAACTGCGTTCGATCAGCGCCCTGCTCGACGAAGCCAGTTCCTCGAATGCGCCCTTGCGAGAAACCTTGCGCCAGCGACGCGCCGCAGAATTGATTGACACCCTCTGGCAGACCGACGAATTGCGTTTGGAACGGCCTGAGGTGCTCGACGAAGCCCGCAATGCCCTGCACTACGTCGACCACCTCATGCGCAGCGTTGTTCCTGACGTCCTCGAACAACTCGTCTCCAACGCCGAGCGACTCGGCGTGTCCATCGCGCCGATGAGCCGGCCCCTGACGTTTGGTTCGTGGATCGGGGGCGACCGCGACGGCAATCCCTTCGTCACCCCCGAGGTCACGGCGTCGGTCGTGGACTTAGCGCTCGACTTCGCGGTGCGCGCGTTGCGCGCCATGATCGGCAAGTTGATGGACGAGATCTCAGTCTCAATCCAGCACGTCGGCATCTCCGACGAGTTGCGCGTGTCGATTGAGGACGACCTGACGCGTCTGCAGCCCGAGTCGCGCTTCTTGCGACTCAACGCCGAAGAACCGTATCGCCTCAAGCTCAGTTGTATCCGCGTGCGCCTCGACGCGACCCAGCGCCGCATGGAGCTGCGTGGTCGGCACCGTGAGGGCCACGACTACGCGTCGAGTCAGGAGCTCATTGATGACCTGATGCTGCTCTACACCTCGCTCATCGAGAACGGTTCGGAGCGTCTGGCGCGCGGGACCCTCGAGCGATCCATTATCACGGTGTCGGCCTTTGGGCTGACGTTGACCACGCTCGACGTACGTGAGCACGCCACGGCGCACCACGAAGTGTTGGCGGTCTTGATGGAACGCCTCGGCGAGCTACCGACGGGCTACGCGCAGTTGACCCGCGACGAGCGCCTCGAGGTCCTGAGTCGCGAACTCGAGTCGCGCCGACCGCTGTTCTCACACCCGGTGCCGCTCGAGGGAACGAACCTGAAGACCTTCCGGGTGTTTGGCGCCATGGGCGACATCATCGACCACTTCGGTCCAGCAGCCTGCGAGACCTACATCATCTCGATGACCAAGGGTGCTGACGACCTCCTGGCGGCCGTCGTCCTCGCGAGAGAAGCGGGTCTGGTGGATGTGGCGACGGGACTCGCGCGTATTGGCTTCGCTCCCCTGTTCGAAACGCTCGATGAACTGCACCACGCCGGAGAAATCTTCGAGACGATGCTGGGAGTTCCCAGCTATCGACGCTTGGTCGAGTTACGCGGCGACGTCCAGGAGATCATGCTCGGCTACTCGGACTCCAACAAGGACGCTGGTATCACCGGGTCACAGTGGGGAATCCACCTGGCCGAACGTCAATTGCGCGACGTGGCTGCACGTCACGGGATTCATCTGCGCCTCTTTCACGGTCGAGGCGGCAGCGTCGGACGTGGCGGAGGGCCAACCCACGACGCGGTGCTCGCCCAGCCCTACGGCGTCTTGAACGGCTCGATCAAGATCACCGAGCAGGGTGAGGTGATCTCGGACAAGTACCTCCTAGGGTCGCTCGCGCGCGAAAACCTCGAGCTGCTGCTCGCCGCGGTACTCGAAGCGGTGGTCTTTCACTCCAAGCCCTGGGTCGACCCGCTCAAGCTCGACGTCTGGAACGAGGCGATGGACCTGGTCGCCGGCGCGTCACTACCCGTCTACCGCGGCTTAGTGGGTGACAAGAACCTGCCGGCCTACTTCACGAGTTCCACTCCCGTGACCGAGCTCGCCAACTTGCACATGGGCTCTCGTCCCGCGCGGCGCGTCACCGGCGAGGACGGCATCGACTCGCTGCGCGCCATCCCCTGGGTCTTTGGTTGGACCCAGTCGCGCCAGATCGTTCCGGGCTGGTTCGGGGTCGGCTCGGGGTTGCGCGCGGCGCGCAACGCCGGACACGGCGAGAACCTGCGCCAGATGTACCTGGAGTGGCCCTTCTTCTCCACCTTCCTCTCCAATGTCGAGATGACTCTGGCCAAGACCGATCTCGACGTCGCGCGCCTGTACGTTGAGCACCTGGTCCCCAAGGAATTGCACTATCTCTTCGACAAGATTGTGGCCGAGCACGAAATTACCGTGACCGAGATCTTGACCATCACGCAGTCTGAGCGCCTTCTCGAGTCTCAGTCGCTGCTGGCGACGACCCTCGAAACCCGTGACCGCTACTTGCGACCATTGCAATTGCTGCAGATTCAGTTGCTGGAGCGCGTCCGCGCCCAACGAGACAGCAACGAACCAGTTGACGACGTGTTGCAGCGTGCCCTCCTGCTCACCATCAATGGCATCGCGACGGGACTTCGCAATACGGGGTGACGTTCACGCGGCAGCCGCATCGTCGCGACGACAGTCAGTAGTTTGTACCCAAGAAAGAGAAGGAAGAAACGTGAAGTTTGACCAAGCGATCCGCTCGTGTTTTGAGAAGTACGCCACCTTCAGTGGCCGCGCGTCGCGCTCCGAGTACTGGTACTGGATATTGTTCTCCTGCGTTGGCTGGTTGATCATCGTTAAATTCACGAAGCTCTTTTATATCTGGGATTTCGGTCTTCTGATTCCCAGCATCGCCGTCGGTGTGCGGCGCATGCACGACAGCGATCACTCAGGATGGTGGCTTATCTTCCCCATCGTGGATCTGGTCTTGCTTTTCTTTCCATCAAAGGACCCCAACCGCTTCCACTCATAAACCTCATCGCGCCGACCCGGCGACAACACTTCACCCACGTGTCGCTTCGAGGTCCGCGACGGTAGGATTCCAGTCACGCCACCTAGGACAGGAGTCTGACTATGCCGTCTCGAACCGCTGAAACCCAATGGACCGGGGGAGTCAATGATGGTTCCGGAGTCACCACTCTCGTCAGCAGTGGTGCCGCAACTTTCGACGTGAGCTTTCCCCGTCGCGCCGCCGACGACGCCGAGGGCGTCACTAGCCCCGAGGAACTGATCGCCGCCGCTCACTCCGCGTGTTATTCAATGCAGCTCTCGGCCCTGATCGGACGCGCCGGTGGTACGCCGGTGAGCCTTAACGTGAGTGCTACCGTCACTCTCGCGCCGGACCCGGCGGGGGGCTTTCAGATTTCGGGTATCGCTCTCACCGTGCGTGGCGTCGTGGAGAACCTTGACGAGGCCGCGTTCAAAGAGACCGCGGAGGCCGCCAAGGCGAGTTGCCCAGTGTCAAAGGCCCTCACGGGAACCACGATCACCCTCGACGCCGCCTTCGCCTAGAACGGCTACTTGCGCTTCGCCGCGTCGCTGGCGCGCTTGACCGACACGGTCAACGCGACGATGGCGAGCACCGGCAAGACCACCACCGCCGCGGTGTTGACGTGCCACGTCTCACTCAGCAGCGCCACGGCGCCGATGATAACGAGAGCCGCCACGAAGAGCTCGGGGGTGTCGCCCACCAAGAAGTCCCACCAGAACATGGCAAATCCCTTCAGGAGTCGAACGATGAGGGGTTGCTGATTGTTCATGCGCCCACCTTTGCGGAGCTTGAGGGGTTCTTGGGCCTGATCATGTTGATGAGCGCCCAACACACCACTGCGTAGATCCCGACGAAGGCGACCAGGAAGCTGTCGTTACCAGGCCACCTCACCTTGAGCCCCTCGCCCACCCAAAAGGTGCCGTAACTCACGAGCAGGACTCCGACGCTCATCTTCATGGCGTTCTCGGGGACGCTCGAGAGCTGCTTGGCGACGACGACGCCGACAATCGCGACGAGGATGACGGCAATGGCGGCCACAATGGCCGCCAGGCCCAGACGATGAGCCGAAGTACCCAGGGTCAAGACCGTGATCACCACCTCAAGCCCTTCGAGGAAAACGCCCTTGAAGGCCATGACGAAGGCGATGCGGTCGCGGCCGGACTCGCTCGACTCGTTCTGCAGTTGCGCGACGGTCTCTTGGTAGATCGCGTCCTCGTCGTGCTTGGCCTTGAGACC
>PMTL01000130.1 GCA_003168075.1 Acidimicrobiaceae bacterium | reverse complement strand
GCTGAGTGTAAATGGGATCGGATCTGTCGCAGTAGGTCGTCTTTGTCGATATTTACTAGGTTTTCCGTTGCTTCTTGTCGGTACTGTCGCGCCCCGTCGGAACTTCGTGAGGGATGTTTTGAGGGATGAATCGCTGACTCTTCTCTATCCAAACTCACCTGTACTCGTCTTGTCACCCCACTCGGCGCATCGCCCTCGAGCACGCCTTCTGGAAGTCAGGAAGAACTATCTCACGCGACCGCGCGAGATAGTTGCTTGAGCCACATTGCAGCATTGACTGCCCGAGGCCGCCGGGCTGCTGAGTTCGTTCCGTTCCAGCAATCTCGACCGGCTCCAAAGACCGGCCCGAGGCTACTGCTTCTCTCCGGGAAGAGGCAGAAGCAGTAGTGCGCCGATGAGCCAGGCCGCACGGCCCTGAGCGGCCCGCGGGTGACAGGTAGCGCGGGTCGTCGGCGTACTCTGCTCCGCGTCGATTGCGGGACTCTGGGCGGGCTCGCTTGCGGGCCTTGCTCCCGACTTTTTCCAGGGCTGATCCAGCGTCGTAGGGCTGGCGGTCGCTCGCCCCACCGGCGGCGCAAGATCGAGATGATTTGGCTGCCCGCGAGTTGCAACAGTGCCAGGTCGGTACGGAAGGAGGTAGCGGGCAACAGGGTGGGGCTTTACAAGTGATGTCGCCTAACTGACCAGCGTCGCGCAGGAAAACTAGCCGACCCCTTGCACGGGCAGCTGATGGCGACTAGGTTCGGCCGGGCAGGTCGATGGCGCTCAAAGGGGCAAACTGTGCTGCACATGAACGCTGGTGACGTGCGATCAGGCCAGTGCGCGAGGCCTGGAACTGGTCAGAGAACGCCGGTCTTCGCGCTCAAGCGAGCCCGGATCGGCTTTCTTATTGTCGTGCTGGTAGCAGGAGGGGTCGTGACGACCACTCTTTCTTCGCATCGCCCGCGTGTGGTACGTGCCGCGCCGCTGGCTGCTGCGTCGCGCGCCGGGGCACGCTACGACCTGCTGAGTCTGCCGCAGGCTGCGCAGGGTCCGGTGTCGGCCGCGTTGGGTCGTGGCCTGCCGGCGTATCGGATTCATGGGCTGGCAGCGCACAATCCCGCGCAGCGGTTCTCGGCGCGGTTCGACCGCTCCGAGGTGGCGATCACGGTCGGGTCGACGCGGTTCGGCATCGCTGTGAAAGCGTTCGGCCGTGGCGTCGCGCAGCATGCGCTCCCGCCGGTCTCGCCGACGGTGAGTGCTGATCGTGTCAATTATTCGCGCGGTCTCGTGCGCGAGTGGTGGGCCAACGGACCATTGGGTCTCGAGCAGGGGTTTCAGATTGCTCGACGTCCGGCGGGTTCGGGCGCGTTGACGATTTCGCTCGCGGTGCCGGGAGGCGCGCGGCTTGACCACGGGACAGTGCTGCTACCCGGGGGTTTGAGCTACGCCGGCGTACACGCAAGTGATGCTCGTGGTCACGCTCTGCGCGCTTGGCTTCAGCTCCGCGATGGGCGCATGTTGGTACGCGTCGATGATCGCGGCGCGCAGTACCCCGTGCGGATCGACCCGTTCGTTCAGCAGGCGGAGCTGACCGCGAGTGACGGCGTCGGCCTCAACGGCGGCCGCGGCGGCGACCTGCTGGGCTACTCGGTCGCGACGTCGGGTAACACGGTTGTCGTCGGCGCGCCCTACCACAAAGCGAACTCGGAGCCGTACAGCGGCGCCCTATACGTGTTTCAGATGCCGGCCGCTGGGTGGGCAAGCGCGACACAGACGGCCGAGCTGACCGACGCAACCCTCGGCGGCGACGTGGAGTTGGGGTTTTCAGTCGCGATCTCGAGCGACGGCCACACGATCACTGCCGGTGCGCCCGCGGGCAGCGAGGCACCGGCGCAACAACACGGCAACGGCGTCAACACTCAGGGCACCGTCGATGTGTTCACCACCACCGGGGGCTGGACGAGCACGAGCACGCCGAGCGCTCGGCTGACCGTCACAGGCGCCCCGAGCACCGAAAGTCCCCTCGGCGGCGAGCTCGGCTGGTCGGTGGCGATCTCGGGCAGCACAATCGTTGCCGGCGCGCCGTACGACGGTTCCGCGTACCCGTACGACGGAGTGGCGTACGTGTTCAGCGAGCCTGGCAGCGGTTGGTCGGGTCCGCAAACCCAAGCCGCCGAGCTGACAGAGCATGCACCTCTGGCCAATGAAGATGAATTCGGCTGGTCGGTCGGGATCTCGGGCAGCACGATCGTCGTCGGCGCGCCCGCCTACGCGGGGGCGAGCAGGCAAGCCCAAGGCGCGGCGTTCGTGTTCACGGGACCCTGGTCGGGCGACCAGACCGAGACCGCCCAGCTGCTGGCAAGGGATCCCACCAGCAATGACTTGTTCGGCACTTCGGTCGCGGTGTCGGGCAACACGGTCGTGGCGGGCGCATATAACCACGAGGTGGGCTCGAACCCCGGCCAGGGTGCGGTGTACGTGTTCGCGATGCCAACGAGCGGCCCGTGGGTGAGCACGACACAGACCGCGGAGTTGACCGCCTCAGACGGTCAGGCCGGCGACGAGCTCGGCTGGTCGGTCGCGATCTCGGGCAACACGATCGTCACCGGCGCGCGCGCCCGCCAAATCGGATCGAACCACGGTCAGGGCGCCGCGTACGTGTTCACCAAACCCTCTGGCGGCTGGAGGACCACAAGCGCTGACACCGCCCAGCTGACCGCCGGCGACGGCGTCACCGAAGACAGCCTCGGCGACTCCGTCGCGGTCTCGGGCACCACGATCGTCGCCGGCGCGCCTCCACACGGCGCCGATTCGAGCAAGGCAGAGACAGGCGCGGCGTACGTGTTCGGACCCGGAACCGCCAAGCCAACGGGGTCCCGGAGCGGAACGATCAGGATCGGTGCCGTCGTGAAGGTCGCGAGTAACGGCGTGGCCGTCGTGAAATTGTCCTGCTCGGGCGAGACGGGCGCACGTTGCGCCGGCAAGCTACTGCTGACCGTGCGCGTCCTAACCAAGGTCGTGAAGAAGATCCAGGGTGGCCGGAAGACCGTATTGATCGCGAGCACAGTGCGGATCGGCTCGGCGAGCTACGGCCTGGCGACGGGCACGTCCCAAAGCGTCCGCGTCAAGCTGTCAAAGCGAGGAACGCACCTGCTCGACGCAGCCCGGGGCCACAAACTGTCGGCCCACGCCTCCGCCATGACAACCGGTACCGGAACGGTGACCAAGACCGTGACCCTGAGCGGGACGACTTGAAAGAAGACGAAGAACAGGTAGGGGCAGAAGTCTGAGACAGTGCTGAAGTCCCTTGATCACTGCTCGATCGGAACGCGAGCAGCCACGCCGACCGCGATGGCCGCGTCTGCTCCTCCGCTGGCCAAGCAGCAGTCGCCATCGTCGAGTCCCTGCCTCGATGCGGGTGTAAATGCGTATCGAAANNGTTTTCCGTTGCTCCTTGTCGGCACTGTCGTTCACCGTCGGATAAGTGTGAGGGATGGTTTGAGGGATGGCGCGTGCCCAAAAACATTGACGAATTGTACAAATGGATGCTGTGGTGTTGTACGCTAAAGGGATGGACGTCACTGTGAGCAACTTGAGAGCCCACCTCAGTGAATGGGTCAATCGCGCCCGCTCTGGAGAGGAAATTCTCGTCACCGATCGCGGTGTTCCAGTTGCTCGCCTTCTTGGCGTTGACGCCGCTCCTCTCCTGGAACGACTCACGGCTGAGGGTGTCATTGGTCGAGTTGACCGTACAACGCGACCGAAAGCCACTAATCACCGACGAGTCCCCAGCACCGCGTCGGTAGCGGAACTCGTCACTGAGCAACGCCGCTAACCACGAGTGACACTGGTCTACTTCGACGCCAGCGCGTTGGTGAAGCTCGTCGTGGATGAGGAAGGCAGCGACCTCGC
>PMTL01000108.1 GCA_003168075.1 Acidimicrobiaceae bacterium | reverse complement strand
CACTTTTTGGGGACCAGGTCAAAATGTTGGGACTGCCAAATGACCTGGACCCCTAAGAGCGGTCCAGGTGGCGCTGAACCCATTTTTTGGAATGTGAGAATGTCTAGGGCTGACGTCCCATCAAGCCTGCGAGTCTGACGTAGGGTGGCGCGGAGTCGGGTTCTGCGACAACGAATCCAAACGGTTCGCCCTGAGCACTGCGCAATGCGTCGGGCACCATGACACCCGCGAAATCCAAAACGTTCTCCGCGATTGAATCGTCGAGCAAGGCGTCCTGACCCGTCGCGTGAGCGAGGTCCCACGTGTGCAACAGGACTTCCATCAACTCCACACGAGCCGCCATTTCGGCGGGAAGGGTGGCAAACGGGAAGTTCATTTCTCGCTCCTCGACGCCGGGTTCTTCCCACGCCGCCAGTATGGACTGGCGAGCGATATCAAAGGACGACACGAGGTTGCCACTCGTGAAGTCAGTGGCATCGGGAATGTCTGGCAAAGTCTCGCCTCGAGTCACCATGCCAAACATCAGCGCGCCGCTGACCATGTGGTTCGACAAATCCCTTACGTTCCATTTTGCGCATGGCGTGCTCTCATTGAACTGGGAAGGGCTGACGCCCGATAAAACATTGTGCGCTTGGTACAGAGCGCGCTCAAGATCACTTAATGACGTATACGACATTGTCTCTCCCTAGATCGGTTTCTTGCCTCAATCTACCGAGTGACTCGACCGTGTGCCGGATGTGTTGGGGCCACTCTTCTGGCCTATCTGTCCGATGAGAGCGACACAACGTACTAATCATTGAATGAGCAGTACTCATGATCAGGATGGTGGAGTCATCGATGAAAGGGGAATCGGGACCATCGAAGGTCGTCGGGTACTCAAAAGACGATCAGGACCGCTGCGGGACCAATGACTAGGGGCATTTGACATCAGTCCGGGCGAGGGAACCCGTCGCCCTGCAATTAGCGTGGTGGAATTGGGCGGGTACGAGAGTGTTCTAGTTCCCCCTTCGCGACGGGTGCCATAGCACGCAATCCGAGATAGCGGTCGTGAACCGCGGAAGGTTTCTCGGAGACAGAATCTCGGCCAGTCATCTCAAGGTGTTCCTTCACCGGGTCTCAAAATAGCCGTGATATTTGTCGGATCCACTCCACAATTTGGTTCCATGAAATATACATTGGGACTGCCAGAATGTAGGAGTGAGCGAACTGACTTTTTCTGACTCCGTCTTGATTACTCGTACTCGTGAAGACCTCTACGACATGATCTCGGATGTCGCACGGATGGGTGAATTTAGCCCCGTGTGTCGCGAGTGCTGGTGGGATGAGGGCGTTGAGCCCGTCGTTGGTGCGTGGTTCACCGGGCGTAACGAGACACCCGAGCGCACTTGGGAGACTCGCTCGCAAGTAGTCGCCGCTGACCACGGGGTCGAGTTCGCCTTCATAGTGGGAGGCACGTGGATCCGCTGGGGCTACCGCTTCGCCGACGTCGCGGGAGGGACCCTCGTGACCGAGTCGTGGGATTTCCTACCGGACGGACTCGCTCGCTTCGCCGAGCGTTTCGGCGATGACGCGCCCGCACAAATAGAGGATCGGCGTCGGGCTGCGCACGAGGGCATCCCGCTTACTCTCGCCGCCATCAAACGAATCGCCGAATCCCGCTGAGTCTGTTCTTGCACAGTCGGTAGACTCGAACATCCCGCTGAGTCGGCGCGCGGTCACTCTCAACTCACAACTCGTTCGTCATCACGAGACCGTTGGTTTCCTGAAAGCCAGACTTCATGCCGACGCCGAGAGAAGGACGACTCCTCTTGGTTGAAGACGTGCATCCCTGTCATCGGGCGTTGGCGCCCATTGAAGAAGTGCATTTCCTGAGGTCGGTGGTGGAGACGCGTCACCAGAGTACTTCTTGAAGTGTCCGTTGCAAGGCACGAATGGAACACTCTGAAGAGCCACCCCGATTGTGACCCCTCCGAGGCGTACGGCGCTTCAAAATGACGAGAGCGGATGACTGCACTTCCAAATAAGAGTGACGCGTCCCAAATCCACGTGACACAGCGGTTCCATGAAATAACCATTGGGGCTGCCAAAAAAATATCTTGTGGAATTGAATCATTATCCTAAGATGTCGAAGTTCAAACGTATGCGCACGACGCTGACATTAACGGCGATGATCTCCTACTGTCAGTGAAGCTTTAAGACCTCCAACCCTGCAAGACAATCCGCGGTGTGGACTGGACCGTCGGTTCTCGCAGTTATTGTGCGACCCGTGACTCATCGCTTCGAGCGAGGGTCATCTCCCAGTTCAGCTTCCACGACGCTCCCTCATCGTAGGAGAAGGATTGGCGCCAAGTGGGCGCAAAGACGTCGGCTTGCCATTCAAAGCGAACCTTCACAGGGTGCCCGCCGACGACGTCGTTGCATTCGAAGGTCCCGCGATCACTGACAAACCGGCCAACAACCGGCGGATCAAGTTGGCCCGGCGACCGGGTGGAACTCCATCAGATCCTCCAGGTCTCAGTTGACGGTTCGTAAAGACGCAACGTGAAGCCTTCAAAAGGGTCACCGTCCGACGGCGTGGGCACGTACATGCGGTCGACGTGACCGATACCTTCGAGAATTGGAAACACTTCGCTCGTCGCGTCGAATTCGACCCACTCGTCGCACATCGGATCAGCGACATTTTTGAGCTTGCGATTGTGCACTTTCCAATGGCCGTAGACAAAATCGAACGCTCGAGATTGAAAAGATGGCATACGACGGACTCTGGCAGGTTAGTGTGACACCTGCGCCATGACTAGTTATTGAATCAAACCGGAGAGCTGCGGTTGCGTTCTGCTCGCTGCGGTGTTTCTGATCAGTCCTTGGGGGCGAGATCGATCCGAGGGACTACTGACTATTTGGCTACCATTCTTCAATCTCGGTGAGTCAGGAGGTCCGGATACTTTAGATCAAGTGCGACATGATTTGAATCCAACCCATGATTTGGTTCCACGAAATAACCAATGGGGCTGCGAAGAAAACCCTCAGGGCACTCAGGTGAAGCGCTGATGGATGATCAACGTGATTTCCTCGCGCCGCAGACCCTGCGAGCGCGCCAGGGTGATGAGTTCATCGACCTTCGACAGGATCGCGCCGCGCTCGACGGTGCCGACCACGCGAATCCCCCGACCACGGGTGAGCTCCAATAGCCCCTCGTCGCGCAGAATGTGCAACGCCCTAAGGACCGTGTTCTTGTTCACGCCGAGTTCCGCGGCGAAGTCCACGACAGGAGGAAGTCGCTCGCCCGCGCGGATCTCACCCTCGGCGATTGCTCGTCGGATCTGCGCGGCGATTTGGAAGTGCAACGGGGTGAAGGACTCACTTGCTACTTCACGAAGTTTCATTGTACTATGAATAGTAGTACAACATAGGAGAGAGAGCCGTGGTCCTCACTACCGATCGCCACCACGAGATCACCCCACCTGCCCAGGACCTCATTCCCGAGGTTCGGTTGCGCACCCGGCGTCGGCGACTACGCGTCGGACTGTTGGCGCTGATCTTTCTTGTCGTCGTCCTCCTCATGGCCGGCGGCGGCGTGCTCATTGGGCGCACTGTATCTTCCACGACGTCGCCGCCATCGTCACGCCGGGGGAGTGTCGTGACGTCGTCCACTCTCGGACCCAGCACGACCATCGGAGACGTGCAAATGCAGAGCGCCCAGCGGGGTGTCGCGGTCGCCTATGCCTACGTACCCCAGTCCAGTCCGACGTATTACTTAGTGTCCACGTCGGACGCTGCGCGCACATGGCACGTGGTCGCACCCCTCGGCCGCGACGGCCGCGTGTACTTCTCGCCCACGTTGCACTTCGTCAACTCGCTGGTGGGGTACGTCAGTTTCGCCTCGACGCCGCGCATCGAGGTCACGGTCGACGGCGGCCTGACGTGGCGACGTCTGACCACCACCGCACCGGGCATCGTCGAGAACCCGATTTCGTTCGCGGTGCTGGGCAATACGGCGACGACGGTGTGGACCTCGTGCGTCCAAGGCGTTGTGGCCCAGTATTGCCACTCGTGGATCGAGATGTTCCGCGTCGGTGCCACCTCGCCGCTAAGCCGACACGCCATTCCTGACTACAACGGAAACTTCTCGACCGAGCGACTACTCGATGTGACTCCATCAAACGCCATATTCATCGTGTCGTCCAGTGGACAGTTGCACGAGTCGCTCAACGCCGGTTTAACGTGGCGCACCGTCGCTACGCCCTGCGCAGCCACGAGTGGCTCGTCGCCCTTCGTCATGGCTCCCGCACAGTTCACTACGTTCGCCAAAGGAAACTGGTTGCTCGGCTGCGCGGTGGGTACGGGGATGATGCACGAGAACACCAGTTTGTGGTCGTCGCCTGACCACGGCGCTACGTGGCACAATCTGGCGTACAACGCCATCGCGCATCCCGAGAAGGGCAATCTATTAGGAGAAGCCCTCAGTTTCGTTTGGAGCAACGACCATCGAATCCTCTACACTCTCTGGCAAGGCGCCATATCGGGAGTGGGTTGGACCAGCAACGGTACGCAGTGGCACTGGACCCTCGACGATTCCGTCAATGCCGGGTATGAGGCGTTTCTTAGCCCTTTCGATTCTCACGGGGCAATCTACTCCTCCCCCGTCGACGTCTTAGCAGCGACCTCGAACGGATCAAGCTGGAACGACTTGCGTAGTGAGATGAGCCCGCCTACTCGCATCACCGCGGGCCAGGTCGTCGTCGAGACCGCCGCCACAACGGCCAAGTCATAGGCAACGCCGTGAAGTCGGCGGAGCTACTTCGACGAACTTTCAATCACCTCAAACATGTCAAGCACGATGACATCATCACTTCGACTCTCACCCTCGAGGGCGTCGCAGAGGCCATATGTCAGCGGTAGCGTCCCGTTACGCTTTTCCGTGGCATTCCTGATTGGAAATGTGGAAAGGGACGTATCGGTTCAGACAAAGTGCGACATTGTTTGAATCCACTCGGTTAGGCGGTTCGACGAAAAACCGTTGGGGTTGCCAAATGCGCTTGACCCCATTCATGCCACCACGCTCATGGCAGTTCAGGCTGGGTTTGTGGAACAGAGTGTAGAGTCTCGAACTCGTTGGGCGTCGGGTGGATCGACAATGACGGGTCTAGCCAGTTGCGCAAGTCAGGCGACGGTTGGATCCATGGGACGAAGAGAAACTGTGACACACAACCAGTCGACTAGGGCTTCGCGATTCCCTTGTCGCCGGTGAGAGCCTCGTGAATTGCCTTGGTGAGTTCGTGAATCTCCTGAGTGAGAGCCGTATTCTGACTCAACACTTCGGACAGTTTGTCCTCTACCGAATCAATCTGAACATCCTGGGCGCTGATGCGCGCGAGAGTCGCCTCCAAATTACGCTCAGAGCGGTTGGATGAAGCTCCGACTAAGAATCCGATGTACAGCTCGGCATCGGTGGTTACGAGGTTGAGCGGGAAGTTGTAACCCGTGCTGGTAAACCAAGTCGGAAGAAATGAACCGCTGGCATTTACGATATGGAGGGCAAACGTCGGCGTCCAGCCCACTACCAGAATGATCCAGACGCCGATATTGAGTGGCGTACCCATTCCGTAGGAGACTTTGTCGGCGGCGCGTTGGAAGAGAGAGAGCTTCTCGGTCGTCACCGTGACAGGTTCATTGGGCGTTGCTATCTTCGTTTGACTCATTTTCACTGCGGTCGGGTTTGATCTTGAGGGTGGGCAATTTGCCCTTTCGACCCGGAACTCCGGGTCTGAAAACAGAAGGCTACCGTCGTGATTACAACGTGCCGAGTGATTTCATCGCGAAGTTTTCGTGACCGGAAGATGCCCCGCGCTGCGCAACGGCGGTTAGTGGAAGAGATTGAGGCCACTGGTCTGTTGCGATGTGGATGGTCCGCTGCACGCCAAAACCAAGCCAACTACCTTCCTCGAAACGTCCGCCGCAACGAAGTCCCGGTGAACCTGTTTTTGGCAAATGATTAATCTGCGGAACCCGTGGAAAAAGACGGGTAGGAGCCATTTTGAATTGGGCCGAGGTTGAACCAATTCTTCGGTTCGAATGTTAAAGTTGTTTAATGCCTTCAGGACCCTCTGACGACTCACGTAGTCGTTCGCGGAATACCGAGCAGCGCGCCGCTGACCTTGCTAATTCACACCGCCTAGCCGCTCTCGGCCAGGCCATCGACGAAAAGGCCGGGATCAAGCAAAAGTTGCGAAGCCGTCACGGTAAAGTGCGAAGCCGTCGAAGTAAGTTGCTTATTCGTGGAGCAATTGCTCTCGGCGTTGTCATAGTGCTCGTGGTCGGTGGAGTCGTGGGGGACTTTTTATACCTCGGCTCGCTACTCAATCGACAAAATGTTGGCCATCTCCAGAGCAGTGGAGCGTCGGTGAACATTCTGTTGATCGGATCGACTACTCGCTGCGGCCTGAAAGTTCAGGAAGCGAAGTTCGGGTACTGCGCCACGACGACGGGGGTGAATAGCGATATTGACATGATCGTGCACCTCGATTCCGCCACCCACGTGGTGTCGCTTTTGTCGATTCCTCGTGACACCTTCGTGCCCAACGCTCGTGCGGAAGGGGCTAACAAGATTGACGCGGCCCTCTATGAGGGTCCCACTCAACTCGTCGCGGCGATCGAAGAGGATTTTGGGATCCCCATCAATCATTACGTCGAGCTCAACTTCGACACATTCCAGAACGTGGTGAATGCACTCGGGGGAGTGCGCATGTACTTCCCCATGCCGGTTTTTGACGCCTACTCACAGCTCTACGTCGCTCACCCCGGCTGCTACCTCTTGGACGGTAACCGGGCACTGGAAGTCGTTCGAGCTCGACACCTGCAAATCCAGACCAACCCTGCGGTCACCAATCGGGCCGACTGGACGTACGAAGCTCTCTCTGACCTGGCCCGAATTCGTCGCACCCACGAGTTCTTGCGCGTACTGGCGACCAAGGTTTCCGCGCGCGGCCTGGGGAACCCACTGACGGATCAGAGCATTGCGTCGAGTGTGTTGGGGGACCTCACGGTGGACACCGGATTCTCCGAGGGCAGCATGGTGTCGTTGGCCTCCACATTCGCCCACGTCAACATCGCCAACGTGGCCCAAGAGACGTTCCCGGTGGTGGGCGTGAGCGAGGCGAATGGCTATCAATACAAGGGTGGATCTTACGGCGACATCGTCTTTCCGGTGGAGCCGACTGGGTACAGCTTGATTGATCAACTCTTTGGTGCCTCGAGTGGCGCGAGTCCCTTCACGGGCAAGGCGCTACCCGCGCCTTCGACGTTCAAGATCTCGGTCGAGAACGGCTCGGGAATTGCCAATCAGGCCGCAATCATCGCGGCGGGACTGACCTCGAAGGGTTATCGCGTGTTGGCAGTGGGTGACCGCACGCCCACCGGTCCCATCCCCGAGACGATGGTCTGGTACGGCGGGACGCCACCACCCGACAACGCGGACTGGAAGAACCCGGGTCTCGAGGCGGCGCAGTCGGTGATGAGTCAAATCGAAGGACCGGCCATGATGGGTTACAACCCGTCCGAGGTCACACCCGGCGCTCTGGTCACGGTCCAGACCGGTACCGGACTTACGTTGAAGCCGACCGTGTCGACGACAACGTCTACCGTGAAGTCCAGTACCTCCGCGTTGAATTCGTCGTCATTGACATCATTGATTGTGGAGTTGGCGGCGAGCTCGACGTCGACGTCAACGACCACGACGACGACGGTTCCCGACCCCAGCGGCATTGCCTCGAACCCGGCACTGGGAACGCCGAGTTCGACAAATCCGGCGTTGGAACCATGGGATCCGCGCGCGTGTAACGCGGCCGGAACCGGACCTGCAACTACGCCCTAGCGCTGTACAAAAGTTCCTGACTATGGGACCAAAGCAATGAGACCTTCGAGGGCTACGCGATCCTTTGCAGACTCCTCTGTTGCCTGAACGGATACTTCAAACTCACTTCACCTCGACGTGCGCAGACTCATGCCTACAAGACTCCAGTTGCAATGCCGATTCCCACCAAAATGAGGACCGCACCACCGAGTTCGGCGCTCCATTTCTCAATCGTCGCGCCGAGGTGTCTGCCGATTTCAAGCCCCAGAAGAGACATGCCGATGCTGACGACGGCGATGATGGAAGCGGCGAGAGCCACGGAATCCCTATGAGTACCGAGCGCGACGCCCACGATGAGATTGTCGATGCTCAGCGCAGCTCCCGTGACGATTAATCCACCGGGCCGTTTCAACGGTGCCACTGTCACATTGGCATGTCGCCTGACTTGAAACAGCGAGTAGAGACCACTGAGAACGAGTAGTCCTCCACCGACGTACGGGGCAATTGAACTAAGTGACTCCGCAATACTTCTTCCCATCAAGAGTCCGGCGATGGGCATCATCGCCTCGAAGAATCCGAAGGTCAGGATAATGTGACGGCGCAATTGATTGTTGACTCCCGATAGGCCGATACTGATCGAGGCGGCAAAATTCGAAAAGCCCAGCGCAGTTGCGACTAGCAAGATACTGAGCATGGCGTCAGGCTACGTGTCGTCTGAAGGTGCGGATCTGAGGACAGCGTGAGGTGCGCGGTTGACACGAACTCGCGTGAGAGCAGTGGATCTGTGTGATTTGCCTTGGTACCGTGGCGCGAGGTTCGCCGCAAGTCCAGGTATTGCGCGAGAAATTCAGAACCAAAGAGGTATCATTGAAGACGACAACAACAAGAATTGGCTGAGATGGAGTCCCTTGAGTGACAATTTCAGCTGACGTCAACTTCATTTCGACGTGGATTTTTGGCGTCTCGGTTGCCGTTGTGACTTACGTCTCAACTCATTTCGGAGTGGCTGACAATCGCGCTTCCATTTCTGCGAGACGGTCGAGAATCTCCTTTATGCCGCCCTCAGTCTTGGTGTCGAGGCGGTCAACTATCACTTGCGTATCTTCGAAGGTCTTGACGGCGCGAGCGTCAGAAGCGGCCGACTGGACACTTTGTCCGACCATGATGACCGACAACAGGACGAGTTGCAGGAAAGTCTGAGCTATCCACGCAACTACCAGAATGAGGCTCGGCGACGTCAAGAAATGCGGAAAGGTTCCTTTGGGGAACCAACCGGTTTGATCGAGAATCGCTGGCAAACTAGTGAGGGAGATGAGACAGAACAAATATGCCATCGCCATGGTCCCGACACCCCTCGTCAGAGCAACTGCCAGTTTGGCGTTGAATCCTTCGACTTTCGCCATTTCACTCTTAATCCCCTTGAGTGAAATTGCACTTCTCAAGTAACTCAGGGAGTGGGCGTGAACTGGCAATCCATGTTTGGTCCAGCCGTGCGTTGGTTGCTGATCGGTCATCGTTGCTCACTCCGTCCGGCGCAGACAATCGCACCCGCAGATCCTGCGATCCTGGGAAATTAGGCGAGTGCGGTGCGTTCGCCTGAGTATTGCACACCGTAGGTGTGGCCCAACAATGTCGAAGTTTATGCGACGCATACGGGTGACTACTGATAGAGACTGATGACGGGATTTAGACTAACCAGCGTGCCAACATTTCTTTAACTCTCGTGAGAGTCAGGTCTAAATGTGTGTGAGCCTCGAGTCAAGTCAGTCCCTGGTCGGTCGGAGGCGACTCAGCGTGACATCAGATATGTTGGACCTGGCCTTCAAGGCGTTGCTTTGGTCTGCTATTTCGAATTTCGGTACACGGCGTGGGGAGAATTATGTTCGAACGATTCACAGATCGGGCCCGTCGGGTTCTCGTCTGCGCTCAAGATGAAGCACGCGACCTCAACCACGCCTTCATCGGCACGGAGCATATTCTGCTCGGTCTCATTCGTGAAGGCGATGGAGTCGCGGCGAGGGCGCTGGACTCCTTGGGGGTGAAAGGCGACGTGGTCCGTGCGAAGATCAATGCGCTGACTGAGCTCGCCACTAATCCTTCTTCTGATTCGCCACCCTTCACGCCCCGGGCGAAGAAGATACTGGAGATGTCGTTGCGCGAAGCCTTGCAGCTGGGCCACTCCTACATCGGTACCGAGCACATACTGCTCGGTCTCGTGCAACAGGGTGATGGTGTAGCGGTCCGCATTCTCAATGATCTCGGTGTTGAAATGTCCGATATCCGCACGCAGGTCTTCGAGTTGATGCAGAGCCTGAGCGTCCGCGAAGTCGGCGAGCCCCCCACACAAGAGCAGTTCGACGGAGCAATTTTTCGTGGCGTCGTGCGCGCGGTTGGCCAACAACTTCGCAGGGACCTTGACGCCGCCGCTCTTGACGAATTATCGGCCAAGATTGCCGATGACCTCTTCATCCAACTCCGTCAGCGCTGGGTCGAACCGGATACGTCCATCTAATCAATCGAATGTCCTGGGACCTCCAACCCTACGTTTTGTGCAAGCGGCTCGAATGCGCGGAGAGCGCCGCTGATTTTACGTGTACCGCAGTGATGGCTTCAACCAGCTAGCCGCCTGCGCGTCTTTGCAAATTTGAGCGCCAGAAACGACAATAGGACCGTAGACCACCACAACCCGACTGTGCTGCTCACCAGTCGTGCACGGTTCCGTCAGCCAGCCGGTTGTAGGGCAGGTACGCCTGCTCGTAGGGATATTTACCCGCCTCGTCGACGTTCAGTTCCACTCCTAGCCCGGGCTTGGCGCCGGGGTGCAGGAGACCGTCGGTCCAAGTAAAGGACTGTTCGAATACCAAGTCAGTCTTGGCGCCATGCTTCATGTATTCCTGAATGCCGAAGTTGTGAATGGACATGCCCAGGTGCATTGCGGCGGCCATGCCCACTGGCGAGACGTCCGTCGGGCCGTGCATCCCGGACTTGATCTGGTACTGCGCGGCGTACTCGAGCAACTTCTTGACGTGGGTAATTCCACCGGTGTGAGTTACCGAACTTCGCACGTAGTCGATGAGCTGCTCTCGAATGATCTGCTGGTAGTCCCAGACCGTGTTGAAGACCTCCCCGATTGCCAGAGGTGTCGTCGTGTGCTGTCGCACGAGGCGCAGCGCTTCCTGGTTCTCGGCCGGCGTGCAGTCCTCGAGCCAGAACAGGTCGAACGGTTCCAGTGCGCGGCCAAGCTGGGCGCCCTGGTTGGGCGTGAGCCGGTGGTGCGCGTCGTGCAGCAGCAGCAGGTCGGCGCCGAACTGCGCGCGCACGGCCTCGAAGACACCCGGGATGTGCCGCAAGTACGCCGCGGTGTCCCAGTCCTCCTCGACCGGCACGGTCGTCCGCGCGGCGGGCGCGTAGTCGTAACGCTGGCCGGCCAGCTGGTCGCTGCCAACGCCGTAGACCCGGGCCAGTCCCGGCACCCCGGCTTGGATGCGGATCGCCTTGAATCCGTCATCGCGCAGGTTGCGGATCGCGGTGAACAGCGCCTCCACGGTCGTTCCCGAGGCGTGGCCGTAGGCTAGCGCGCCACGACGGCTTCGGCCACCGAGCAGCTGGTAGACGGGCAGCCCGGCGACCTTGCCCTTGATGTCCCACAGCGCCATATCCACGGCCGCGATCGCCGCCATCGTGACGGGCCCGCGTCGCCAGTAGGGGCCCCGGTACGGGTACTGCCAGGTGTCTTCGATGTTGTGCGCCTGCCGGCCGACCAGTAACGCCGCAACATGGTCTCGCAGGTAGGACGCAACGGCGAGCTCGCGCCCGTTGAGCGTAGCGTCTCCGAGCCCGACGACGCCATCGCCGGTCGTGAGCTTCAGCGTGACGAAGTTCCGCCCTGGGCTCGTGACGATGACGTCAACTTTTTCGATCCTCACCGAGCGTCCCCGGCGACGGTACCCCAGTAGCCCTGCAGGTGCACAACGGCTTTCATTCCGTCTCCTTTTCGAAACAGACTGAGCGTCAATGACAGAACAACCGAAGCGTAGCACTCCGAGACGAATCATGTTATGTAAGCATCTGACCTGCAGACATAGATGACTATCTGTCCCTTCAGGCGTTCGTCAACTCCGATCTTCTGACATGGACTTGACGAAATGCTGCAAGGGTTTGCATACTAGGTCACCGGCCACAGCGAAGTGGCCCCCACAGCGGAGGTGTCGCCCGTGGCCGTCAGCGCTCGAGATGTTGCGCGGGTTGCGGGCGTGTCGATCTCGACCGTCTCGAGAGCACTCGCCAGGCCGGAGGACGTCGCGCCGGCCACGCTGGAGAAGGTCCTGGACACGGCCCGCGGGATGGGCTACCGCCCGAACCTCGCGGCACGCGGACTCATCACGGGCCGCACACGCATCCTCGGGCTGATCGTCCCAGACCTGGAGAACCCGTTCTTCGCCTCCGTCACCAAGGGCGTACAGAGCAGAGCACGCGACGCGGGGTACGTGGTCATCATCTCGGACTCCGACGAGGATCCCAGCCAGGAGGCGGAGCTCGTCCGGGACCTGTGCAAGCGGGTCGACGGCATGGTGATGTGCTCACCTCGAGCCCCCGATTCCGTGATAACGGAACTGGCGGGCGAATGCACGCTGGTGCTGATCAACCGGCAGTCCCGGGACGTCCCGACCGTGCAGATCGACAATCTCGAAGGCATCCGTCTGGCGATGGTGCACCTGCGCGCCCTGGGACACCGCACCATCGCGTACGTGGGTGGACCCAGCACGTCGTGGTCGAACATGGCGCGACTGGATGCACTTCGGACCGTTGCTGCGCAACGTGCCGACACCGAGCTGATCAACCTCGGGTCCTTCCAGCCGTACGTCTCCGGCGGTGTCGCGGCGGCTGACCTGGTGATCGCCAGCGGGGCGACTGCCGTGGTGGCATACAACGACCTGGTGGCGTACGGACTCCTGGACCGTTTCCGTCAGCGGGGCGTGGCAGTCCCCGATGACATCAGCGTCGTCGGGGTGGACGACCTGCCCATGTCCGGGTTGACCACACCGTCGCTGACCAGCGTCGGGATACCGCTGGTGAACTGTGGACGCGCCTCCGTCGACATGGTGCTGAGCCTCCTGGAGCACCCCACATGGCCTCCGGTCCACCACCACGACCTGTCGTTCCATCTTGCCGTCAGGGCGTCGACGGGCGTGGTCAGCCCCACCTCCACGTCGGCACTTTCTCGTGTGCCGTCCAACACGGACGGCACCAAAGAACTTCTAGACACCGACGTCTAGTCCACCTACAGAAAGGATCGCTCGATACGTGTTCGAAGGAGTACATACATCGCGTCCGCCGTTGCCGTGGCTGCATTGGTAGTTGTCACCGGTTGCTCGGCTCCGAGTAGCTCAGCGCCACAGGCGGCGGCCAAGGCAGGAGCCACGATCCCCGCGATGCCATCCGCGCCGGTCAGCCTTCACATACTGGACGTCGCAGGCAACCAGAAGCTGACGAAGCCGATGATCGACGACTTCGTGAAGAACAACCCCAAGATCATCTCGTCGGTCACCTGGGAGAGCGGCGGCGCACCGGACCTGGTCGGAACATCAAGCCCCAGGTCGACAGCGGCAACCTCTCGGTCGATCTGGTCATGACGGGAACGGACGGCCTCGCGGCAGGCATCGGACAGAACCTCTGGGTGCCAATCGTCAAGGACTACGGTGCCCGGCTCTCGAACATGGCGAACTACCTGGTACCCGTGGCGAATATGGAGACTCCAGCCGAAAGATACAGCGTGGAGACGGTCTACTACCCGTCCGGCCCACTGCTGCAG
>PMTL01000072.1 GCA_003168075.1 Acidimicrobiaceae bacterium | reverse complement strand
TGCCGCCACCTTGAAAGGGTGGATGGATGCGAAGGCCGACGTTCACAAAATTCCTAGTGGTGAGGTTAAATAATTGCGCGCCGGACCAACCAGATTTGATCTGGGCACTCTACGGGCATTAGCAGATTCGCAAATCATGTGAAGGGAGAAAGATCACTTCTCGATTAGGGGTGAGGACTTATCGTGGCCAACAGCGGGGATCTCAGCTGGCCGTCAGTGGATACTCTCTCATGGCTACCGACATTTGAGGTGACGCAATTCTCTAAGTGCGCGTAGTTGGTACGGGAGCGTCCATGCGAAGGAGGTCAGATTCTTTCAACTCGTCCCAAATCGCGTTTGGTACGCCGGCCCGGTATAGGTCGACATTGCGCTCGATCTGCTCCGGCGAACGTACGCCAAGACAAACGCTGACAACCGAAGGATGGGCCAATGGAAAAGCCAGGGCAACGGCGGGAAGCGTAGTGCCGTTGCGCTCGCAAATGTCGGAGATACGTCGAGCTCGTTCGATGATTTCCGCTGGGGCGTCGCCGTAGTTGTATTTCGCATCACTGCTGGGCACGTTGCGCGACAGTAATCCGCTGTTGAACACGCCAGCGGCCACAATACCGATGCCTCGTTCAAGGGAGACGGGCAAAAGATCGTCGAGAGCCGCTTGCTCAAGGAGGGTGTAACGACCCGCCAACATAAATAAATCCATATCAGTGTTGTGGGCCAGATCTGCCAACATCTCGCTTTGGTTCATTCCCGCACCGATTGCGGATATCACACCCTGCGATCTGAGTTCCTCGAGAGTCGGATAGGCGGTGTCAAGTACCTCGCGCCAGTGTTCGTCTGGATCGTGAAGATACACAATATCTACTGAGTCCAAATTGAGTCTCCCCAAGCTCTCCTCGAGCGACCTTAGGATGCCATCTCGACTGAAGTCCCAGACGCGCCGATGGGTCGCTGGCACATCGAACCCTCCATCGTCGTGGTCTCCCGGTTGATGGAGCGGCTCGAGGATTCTTCCGACCTTCGTCGAAAGAACGTACTCATTTCGAGGGTACTCAGCAAGAGCGGCACCAAGGCGACGCTCGGAGAGTCCGAGTCCGTAATGGGGTGCCGTGTCAAAATATCGAATACCACAACTCCAAGCGGCGTCGACGGTGGCGCGCGCTTGATCATCGGAAATAGCTTGGTAGAGATTGCCGAGTTGTGCGCAGCCGAGCGATAGTTCGGTGAATTGGAGGGGGGATCCCGGCAAATGCCGCTTCGGAAGTACCATTTGCATATTCTTCGTATCGGTCAGCGGTTCCGAATGGCGACTGTTCATCGGTGGTAAATCAGACGAAGGCGGTCGACAGCTGCCCCCGTACCATTATCAGCTGTCACCACGTACTTCATCATTTCCGCTTGCCAAAGTACGTCGACGGGGTGGCCGGCAAGTTTAGCGACCGCTTGCTCGAAGTTCTCACACTCAATCGAATGGAACAAATCGACGCCGTCACGAAAAATCAGGTATTGCTTGATGCCGAATTCGCGTTGTGCAGCCAAAAGTTCGGGCCATACTTCAGCGTGAGCCTTCTCATATGCCTCTTCCATTCCCGGCTTCAGCCGAGTACGCAAGCCCACAAATTCCGTCATTACATGTCTCCTTTGGTCTCAAGGATTCTTGATTGTTGAATCGTCGCAAGTGTGGAAGGAGACGGACGTGAAATTGTGAAGTGATCAGTGACCATCTTGAAAGGATGTTGGCACGGGGTTGATTGTCGAGAATCCGCCTTCGCGAAGCCCAGTGATGGACGTAAAGGAGATTTGAGACTCTTCACGTCAGGCTTCTTGAACAACGGGACTATTTTGACGTCGATACAGCCGACACCCATTTCCCGAACAGCACACGTCGAAATGTCTTGGCTTCTTTTCAAGATGAGGAGGCGTATCCAGATGGGTTCCATTCTTTGGGGATTCGATTTTCAATGCTTGGCCTCAATCGGGTCCAGATTTTGAATCTCGAAGAGACTGCTTATAGGTTTCCCAAGACCCGAGAATGTGTTCTTCTACCGCTCGAGCGGCCCCTTCAGGATTGCGCTTCGAAATCTCTTCGTAGATTATTGCGTGGCCATGATGTGAACGTAGATTGTCATCAGGCGTTCGGTGGGTGCGGCCGTAGTAAGCGTTGGCTAGGGCAATCGGTTGCACGGTTCTCAATATGGATCGGGCGAGCAAATGCCCGGAGTAGCGATTGATCAGATCGTGGTATGCGATGTCAGCTTCTGTGTAGCGATTTGGGTCCTCCAACAGAGATTCAAGGCTCTGAAGCCTCGAGTGAAGTTCCTCAAGTTGGGTCTCGGACATCGTCAGCGCTGCTCTGCTCGCCATCTGGCCTTCGAGAGCCGCGCGAACCTCCATCAAATCGTCATAAATGGTGAGACTTCGGTCATTTCGGATATATGCGTCGAGAACCAGCGGGTCGAGCAGGTTCCACTGGTCGACTGGCTGTACGTTCGTTCCCTGGCCTTGTCGTGCCACAACCAAGCCTTTTTCTTCAAGGAGTTTGACTGATTCTCGAATTACCGATCTGCTGACTTTGAATTCTTGACAAAGCACGGGCTCGGGGGGTAAAGAAAATCCGGTAGACAGACTTCCGGAGATGATCTGATCCATCAGAGACGAGATAACGAGATAGCTGAGGCGAGTTGGCCTGGATTGCATTGATGACGGAATGGTTACGTGTTCCTCTGGTACGAGAGATTCGGGTCTGTCGACGGTAGCCATCTTCAGTTTGCCTGCATCGGAAAATGGGCAAAAGGAGAAAGTTGAGTGGTCAACATCCGGACCTTGAAGTTGGGCGAGCACTCGATCTCTGCAACAAAACTGTGTCTAAGCGATGCATCTTCTCTTCCCAATAGTCCACCTCCAACCTCATACGTCCTCAATTAAAGGCTACCTTCACTTGCGGCGTATGAATTCATATGATAACATACGACAGTCGTATGATGTTTGGGGGAAAACATGCGAATCACTAAAGTCGAGACCTTCACGGTCTTTGCGCCTAGAATCAACCCCCCATTTATATGGCGTGACGGCCTGCGTGGTAGCCCACCGGACCGTGAAGTCGGTGTAATTCTTTTGCGCACTGATGAAGGCGTGGACGGTGTGGCGATTGCGCCTCGTCGCGGAAGTGCACCGGTGATTGCCGACGTGTTCGAACACGTACTCAGTGCCGAGCTCATTGGTGCCGATCCACTGCAGCGAGAATGGCTTTGGCATCGAATGTGGGAGATTGACCGCACAGAGGAGCTCCCACTTTGGCTTATTGGTCTCGTCGACACTGCTCTTTGGGATCTCGCGGGGCGGTACTACGGCGGCCCCACATGGGAAGTTTTAGGGGGATTTCGTCGTGAAATTCCGGCGTATGCCTCAACGTCAACGTTCTCCAGTGTCGCTGAGTTCCTCGATGTGGCAACCCAATGTATCGAACTGGGTTACCCGGCGCTCAAACTTCACGCATGGGGTGATGCTCGACGTGACGCAGAATTGTGCACAGCGGTCCGCGAGCACGTTGGTGATGACTATCCGCTGATGTTCGACGGATCAGCTGGATTCGACCTTCCTGACGCCGTTTATGTCGGCGACGCACTTTCTGCAGCCGGATACCTATGGTACGAGGAGCCAATTCGCGAGTTCAGCATCACCTCGTACAAATGGCTCGCCAACCGAGTTCGCGTTCCCCTGAACGTTGGCGAAACGTCCGATGGTGCCCATATGAACACCGGAGATTTTATCGCAAGTGGATCTGCGAGTTACGTGCGAACGAGCACTGAGCTTCGTGGGGGGTTCACGGGCGCCATGCGAATTGCTCATCTGGCCGACGCCTACCGTCTTCGTGCAGAGCCCCATGGTCCTACCATGTACGCCCGGCATCTCTGTATGGCGATTCCGAACTGCACCTATTACGAATCGCTCGTGACTACAAACCCGGTGAAGCGTGAAGCGGGTGTGAGCGAGTCAGGGATGGTTGCTGCACCGCAAGGTCCAGGGGTCGGACTTGAGCCAGGACCGCACTACCCAGATGAATTGACACCTTATGTCTTTGATATGTCGACTGGCGCCGTTGGATCCACGAGTGCAGCGGCTGCTGAGGTGAAGTCGAGTTGACGAGTCGGATGATCTAAAAATCGCGAACAGCAGTGATGTTGTCCTCGAACCAAGGGAGAGAAATAATGACAATGGAGGAGAAAGCATAATGAGCTTGAAGAGATCAACGAATATGGGACGGGCACGATTGCTCCGGCCGGTGCGCCTGGCTACGGCTTTTGCGTGTCTCGCTGGGGCTTCGTTTGCCAGTATGGGTGTCGGTTCTCTCGGTGCTAGCGCATCTTCGAAGCCGACGATCACGATCTGGTATGACACAGCCCGTAAGACAATGGTGCAGGCCTACATCAAGGCCCATCCCAAGGTTCACGTCATCGCGGTCCTGAAGGACGGCGACTCCAACGGAGACGGTACGTATCAATCGGCGTTCGCCCTGGCGAACCGCGTTGGTCACGGCTGGCCGGACATTTACTTCAGCGAGCAAAACA
>PMTL01000186.1:184-11837 GCA_003168075.1 Acidimicrobiaceae bacterium | reverse complement strand
CCGATCCTCTACGAGGTCGACCGGATCCGAGACGGTCGCAGTTTCACCACGCGGCGCGTGGTCGCTATTCAGCACGGGCGCGCTATCTACAACATGCAGGCGAGCTTTCACGAGGACGAAGTCAGCCTCGAACACCAGATGGTCATGCCCGAGGTTCCTCTCCCTGAATCAATCGAACCGGTGCACCAACGGGTGCACACTGAGTTCGGGTACGTCGAGGAGTGGAATAATCGAGCCCACCCCATCGACCAGCGCTACATCGGTGAACTCCCCTGGAGTCCCCTGCGCTCTCGCGAAGCCCGACAACAGTTGTGGATTCGCGCCGACGGGACTCTGCCCGATAACCCGCTGCTGCACGCGTGCATCGTCACCTACGCCAGCGATATGAATCTCTTTGACGCAATCCTCGCCCCCCACGACGTGCGTTGGGACGATGGATCCTTTATGGGCGCGAGCCTGGATCACTGCATGTGGTTCCATCACGCCCTGCGCGCTGACGAATGGATGCTCTACGACATGGACTCGCCGATCGCCCACGGTGGGCGCGGGCTGGCGCGCGGCTTCTTATTCTCGCGCGACGGTCAACTCAAAGTGTCGCTGGTGCAAGAAGGTCTCATTCGGCAAATCGTATCGACTTCCACGCCACCGCTCACGCACCCCTGACCAATGCCGACTGCCGGCTGGCCACCGGCCCTTGCATGCCCTCACCTGGAAATTGCGTGAGGTCCAGCTCGAGACTCGCCTCAAGGAACGCCGAATAGTTCCGCAGGGCTCTCCTCGACTAGCGCAGATGTGATTGGCTCGGGACAGGACGATAGCCAGGACAGTCTTTTCTCAGAGTTGGAATGAGCCGGGAATTCAGCGTGACGATGCGAAGTCGATAGTCAGTCACGACCTGGCACAACGACGCAAAGGAACCGTTTTCCGCTGAAGCCCACGTGGGAAAGTCCATCTTCGCGGTGGTCGGCTTCACCGTTCCATTGGCGTTGTAATCCCAAGTCAGGGCGGACCAGAAGTTCCCTAGTTTTTCATCCGCGGGGCTGGAGTAGGCCCAGAAGACGAAGTGACCACCCTGATTGGCCTGTTCGGTCACCGCCTCAATCATCCGTGGTGTCGGGAACGTCGAACCCACGAAGGCCCAATGCCAAGGAAACGGATACGGCGTCTCGTGGCTAATCCCCCACAGCACACCACTCGAGCCGACGACCGCCACGACCACGTGCGCGACCGCGCGAGGTTGCACCCTTCGTATCAACTGGTCGATGCGTCGCATGACGTCGATGAGTAGAACGAAGGGAGCCCACACCACCGTCGCGGTCGCGAGCCAGATCATCTTGGTGGCGTAATACGACCACGACACCCCGCCAGGATGGATCGAGTACATCCACACCACCACCACAGCGAGCAGGGCAAATTCGCCCAGAAGCACGAGACGCACCAGTCTCTGTTGGGCCCCGGGGGCGAAGACGACAACCGCGACGATCACGATTCCGAGCCAATCGAATATGCGTGGATTGGGCGCCACAATGCCGCCGGCCGTTTTGACTTGCGACATGAGTATTGAGCCATTCAACAACAATCCCGCAACGACGCCGACCAGACAGAGCATCGAAAATCCGACAGCGAGCGCAGTCACCCTCTCGTCACGCGACCGCGGTGATGAATCGTGCAGCTGGATCAGTCGGCGACCGCCGCCCACGAAACCCGCGACCATAGCCGCCGCCGGAACCACGACCAGAAGCGTCCAGGAGCCGACCACCAAGAGCATCGCGAGAGTGGTGACGATCAAGGCGATGTTGTCGTAGTGCTGTACGATTCGCATTCCGAGCACGAGAGACGCCAACGCGAAGACCAGACAGCCCATCGCCGACAGAAATCCGCCCGACGAACCGAGTCCCAGGATGAGGGCACCGATCGAAACGGAGCCCGCGGCACCCAGGGGGATGCTCAGGTAGAGCGGAAGTCGACGAGCGTAGCGTTCAGCCCGCGGAAACGTTTCGGCGATGGCCGCGATAAAGCACAAGGCGATACCCGCGCAGCACAGAACCACCGTGGCGACCATGGCTTGCACGTCACGCACCATCAACACCGCGGAACTGAGATTCGCCCGACCGCCCGCGCCGTCGAAAATGGCACTGAGCGCATTAATAATCGCGGGATACGACTTCAGTTCTTTCAGGGTGATGCCTCCCGCGGCGAGCACTTGGCGGGTTCCGACCACCTGATTTCGTGCGTCACCGGTCATAAACCAGGTCAGTCCAAAATCGTGGCCGTGCAACTTGATCGCCTCGAACATCGCTTCGATGAGCACCACCGCGACCAGGGCGAGATACGGTTCGCCACTGACCCGAGATGCTTTTCGTCGCGATACGAGTCGCCCCGACGCGGGGAGATACCAGTAGAGGACGCCCGCGAGGACAAGAGGAATGAGCAGCACGACCACGTAGACCCATTGAGGATGAGAATGCGGAACCAAGAGAGCAAGCACGCCACTCTCGCCCGTGAGGAACATTGACTCGATGACCATGCCCGCGACCCACGACACTGGTCCCGAGAGTGCGAAGACGAATCGATTGATCCCGGCGGCGTAGACCCAGACTCCCGCTAGAAATAGTGCGGGGGGCAATCCCACCGTCGCAATGGTGAGGCCCGCCACCACCACGAATAACGCCCCAATTCCGACCTTTTTGTACCCCGGGTGCGGTAAGAGGCGAGCGGAATGACTACTCACGAGTGACCCCCACGCTTCTTCACCATTGGACCTCGAGTTTTCACCATGAGCAAACTCACATTAGTGAAATTCCCGCCGTTCACTGTCGGTGTCACCGGTCGCCACCAACCGAGTGTCGCTCGTGCGACCCCTGCGGGTAGTGACGACGACTCCGTCGAAGTACACCGAAAACTGCTCGCACGCAGCGCTGATGCGCTCGGCAGAATTCCGACAACGGTGACGCAACGAATTGGTGAATTCGCGAGTCGCACATGCCCCTAGCGTCCGTGAGCGCACGTCGGCCTCGGGAAGGACGACGATGAAGCGAGTCAACCGTGGAGACCGTCAATTCGCTTGGCTGGGAACGGGACGATAGCCAGGACACGTCTTTTTCAGAGTAGGGATCTGGCGAGGATCGAGAGTCACCACGCGTAATCGATACTCCGACACGATTTGACATAGTGCCGCGGAGGATCCATTTTCTCCAGCGGCCCAGTTCACGAAGCTAATCGGACCCTGGGCGGCTTTTTCGGTCCCATTGGGGCGATAATCCCACGTCAGCGCCGACCAGAAATTACCGAGTTGGTCCTCAAACGCACTGGAGTAGTCCCAGATGACAAACGGCTCACCGAACTTCGCTTGCTGAGTCACGAGTTGAATCTCGAGCGGTGAAGGAATCGTCGAACCGGACCACGCCCACGCCAGTGGGAACGTAAACGGTGTCTCGTGGCCAATCCCCCACAGCAAGCCACTCGAACCCGCCACGGCCATCGTGGCGTTCGCAATGACGCGCCAACCGAACTTGCGCAAGAATTGGTTGGCCAGGCGCATCACGTCGATCAGAAGAATGAACGGAACCCAGAGCAAAGTGGCTGTCGCGAGCCAAATCATCTTCGTGGAGTAATACGACCAATTGACCCCACCAGGATGCACCGAATGGATTCGTGACACGGTCAACGCCAAAATCGCGAATTCCATGAGCAGCACTAGTCGAGCGAGCCGCTGCTTCGCGTTCGGGGCCAGCACCACGACCGCCGCAATGACAATTCCCAACCAATTGAACAAGCGCGGGTTCGGACCAACAATGCCCCCGCCCAGGCGCACCTGGTCCAGCAGTGTGGCCTTCTGGGCCAGGAGGACGCCCAGCACCCCCACGAGACAGAGTGCGGACGTCCCCATGACGAAGAGGCTGATTCTGACGTCACGGGCTTGTCCCTGTTTTCGACGCGAGATCAACTGACCAGTACCAGCGACGTATCCGGCCACCAGAGCGACCACCGGCACGACGAAAAGAAAAGTCCACGATCCCACGACGAGGGCGAGGGAGAGTGTTAACAAAATCAAGGTGACGTGGTCGTAGTTCTGCACGATGCGCAGGCCCAACACCACGGACGCCAGCGCGAAAACAAGGCAACCCATCGCCGAGAAGAAACCTCCCGAGGCCGCCAAACTCAATACAAATGCGCCAATGGCGATCGAACCACATGCACCCAACGGCACCCAGAGATAGAGCGGCAAGCGTTGGGCGTGGCGATCGCCGCGCGGAAAGAGCTCTGTCAGCGCCGCAATGAAGCACAACGCGATACCGACGCACGAGACAATCACCATTGCCGTCATCGCTTGAACGTCGCGAACCAAGAGAATCCCCGTCGACACGTTGGACCGACCGCCCGCTCCGTCCACAATGGCCGCCAAGGCATTGAATAGCGCCGGGTATCCCGACATCTCTTTGAGGGTGATGCCGCCGGCATTCAAGATTGACCTGTTCGCGATGACGTGATTGCGTCCGTCTCCACCCATAAACCAGGTGAGGCCAAAGTCATGACCGTGCAATTTGATGGCCTCAAACATGGCCTCGATCAGTACCAGGCAGACAATCGCCAGGTACGGCTCGGCACTGACCGTTGCAGACTTTCGCTCGGTGCGAGGGCGCGCCACGGACGACAACTTCCAGTACAGCGCGAACGCCACCGCGAGCGGCACGAGCAACATGACCACGTAGACCCACTGCGGATCGACGTGGGGCACCAGCACCGCCATCAGCGCACTTTCGCCCACCAGAATTGTCGCCTCGACGATCACGCCCGCAGCCCACGACGCCGGCCCCGACAGTGCGCTCACCCACCGATTCGTGATAGCCGAAAACGACCACACTCCCATCAACACCAAAAACGGTGGTACCCCGACCGTGGCAATAGTGAACCCCGACACCAGCACGGCGAGGGTGGCCACGGCAGCCCTCGTGCGCGCGGCGGTTGCTATCAAAGAGGTCAGAGCAGTGTTCACGACCGGTCCCACCGACGGCGCCCACCATGAGCGTGCAGCACGCCCGAGTTCGACGTCGCCCGACGACGTGTCATCGGTGGCAACGTCCCTCAGCGCCGTGGATTACCCACTCTGGCCGATCGTGACGTGTACACCCTGACAATGCGAATCCCACTAACTCACCGCTCCCGCGGGCCGATGACGGTTTCCGCACCAGCCATTATTTGGGTCGTTCCGACTCGGCTCTCGCGCGCATGAGCGCCAACTCCTGGACCAGGGTCTTCTGGCGGGCCGACAGACGGGTGAGTGCCACCGACAGGCGAAAAGTGAACAGAGCAACGAAAGCCAACCCGAACACTAGAAACATGTCCGACGGATAGGCAATCCCAAAGAAATGCGAGATCGCGGTGAACGCGCCGAACGGCAAAAGGGCACTCAATACGACGGTGCCGATACTGACGCTCAGCCACAGAATCGCCAATATTTCGGTCAGCTGCTTCTTGCGGATCGCACGGATCGTGACCGTCAGGAAAATCAAGCTGATCGCAGCCGACAGAATGTCGCTCTTCATGAGTTCTCTCCCCCCACGACTCCCAGTAACAAGGCAATGGTGATCCGCACCATGAAGTACAGGGTCTTGAACCCGCGAATGCTGGAGTGTCCGTGTTCTCGAGGTTTCATCATCACCGGTACTTCCTTGACTTGAAGTCCAAAGTGGCGCGCGAGGAGGATCGACTCCACTTCGGGATAATCCGTGGGGTAATGCTCCGCGAACAGGGAGATCGCGCGCCGGTTCAACGCGCGAAAACCCGACGTCGTGTCGGTGAAGCGCGTTCCGGCGCGAAAAGAGACGAGTGATTCCAAAAACTTCATACCGAAACGCCGATTCCTCGGGGCCACGTAGTTGCCCCGGCCGAGCCAACGCGATCCGATAACAATATCGGCATCGCCCGCTAAAAGCTGTTCGATGAGGTGATACGTTTCGCTCGGTTCGTGCTGACCATCACCGTCGATTTGCACGGCGAACGAGAAGCCCTGGGCCAGGGCGTACTTGTACCCCGTCTGCACGGCGCCCCCAATGCCCAGATTGACGGCGAGCGATAACACCAACGCCCCCGCCGCGCGAGCTTGCTCTTCGGTATCGTCCTTCGAACCGTCGTTGACGACCACGATGGTGGCCCCGGGCATGTGCTCACCAATAGCGAGGACAACTTTCTCAATGGAACGACCTTCATTAAAAGCCGGTACAACGACGCACGTTCGAGAAAAAGCGTCACTCAGTTCTGCGGGCGTCATGCGTCAATATTCGCACATGGGCGAATTACCAAGTGTCCCCACCAGTGAATGGCGCAATTAGGAGGGACCAGCGTCAACTCTCGGGTGCCTGCACGCCACCGACCTAGAGTGTGATGCGACGCGATGACCCTCGCGGCGGCGCGTGACTGCGTCACCCGTACGAGCGACGAAAGGTCGCGAACCAGCAACGTCGTAAGGACTACATGAGACAAGTCTCCGTGATTATCCTCGCCTACGCGGAGGAGCCCCTACTGGCACAATGCGTGGGCGCCGCCCTGGAATCGCTCGAGGTCGAGGTCGAGGTGGTTTTGGTAAATAATGGCTCCTCATCCATTTCCGACGTTGGTCCCGACCCTCGCCTACGCATCGTTACCCCCGCAGACAACACCGGATTTGCGGGCGGCTGCAACTTGGCGGCGTCGCACGCCACGTTCGACACGCTGGTCTTCGCAAATAGTGACCTCATCGTGCGCCCCGACGCCATTGCCCTGCTCAGTGCGCGACTGGACGCCGACACCGTAGGACTCGTGACGGGCGCCGTTCTGCTCCCCGGAGAACCTCTCATGGTCAACTCGATTGGCAATCCGATCCACTACCTAATGTTTTCGTGGGCGGGCTCCTTCGGCGAACCGTTCGCCTCCCACGACACAGAAGAGAAGGTCGCGGGAATCTCCGGTGCGTTCTTCGCGTGTCGACGCGACCACTGGGACCAGTTGCGCGGATTCGACCCGACGTTCTTCGCGTACGCCGAGGATGCGGACCTCTCACTGCGAACCTGGCAAGCGGGAATGTCCGTGGTCTTCGAGCCACGCGCCATCGGCGTGCACCACTATCAATTCACCAAGAACAACACCAAGTGGTTCTTGTTAGAACGCAACCGATTGATCGCTTTCTTCACTCTCTATGATCGCCGATCCAGGTGGCTGTTGGTGCCCATCCTCGTGCCCGTCGAGCTCGGCGTACTGGCGTCGGCGATACGGGGCGGATGGGCTCGAGAGAAGATCGGTTCATGGCGATGGTTGTGGACCCACCGTGCCTACGTGCGACAGCGTCAGAAGCTCGTTTCGGCCTCCAAAATTGAGACCTCCACGAGTTGGACCCGGGTCGTGTCGGCAGAGATGCACATTCCCGGAGAATTCGAACTGCGAGTACCCCCGCCCGTGAATTGGGTGCTCGGTCGCTACTGGAACGTCGTCAAGTCGTTGATCAATTAGCTGGCGCCACGGGGGTCCCTCGAGTGAGCGTCACTTCGGTGAATAGCGAATGGCCGGCACCGCAATGAGAATCATCGTGACGAAACTGACCACCAACATGATGGTTGCCACCGAGTGCATCGAACGGTGATCAATCGAAATCATCACGACCGAGAGGACAACGCCCACCCACGGGGTCAACGCCATCAGAGAGCGTCGAGCCAAGTGCAGGTACACGAAAAGGATCAACACACCAATAGCCACTGACGCGAACGACAGCACGCCCAGGATCGCTGCCGCACTGGCGTACTTGGCGCCGAACAGCACACTCACCGTCAAGTGGGGAAAGACCGTCATCACTGCGGCGGCGAGCAACCCCATGATCACCGAGATTGTGAGCGACTGGCGGAAAATCTTGCGGCTAGTCTCGCTCGCACCTTGACCGTCTGCCAAGTGGGGGAACACCACGGTCACCAGGGCGGCGGGGACGAAAAACGCGATATGGGCCCCCACAGCCACCGCAGCGTAATCCCCGGCCTGAGTAGCGACGAAATAGTGGTTCGCCAGAAACGTGTCGATGCCAATGAGTGTGGTGTACCCCGCCAGGGCGGCGATCGAAAGGACGGTGTCACGCAACTCGGTGCGCACCACGGCGGCGTGACGATGATGCTCAAACAATTCGTGACGCGCCGAGTACAGGAGCGACATCATCGTGAACGCTTGGGCGAAGATCGTCGCCGCAACCGCTCCCGATACTCCAAAACCCGCTTCGACCAAGACGGCACCCAGGGCGAGACGTACGAGACCCACGCCCACGAAGGATGCGAACGCCACCGGGCGAAATCGATACTCGCCGACCAGGGCACCCTGCACCACCGCCGAGACCGTGGCCAGGGGAACCCACACCGCCACGAGGAACATGGGAAGTGGCGAACCGATGTGCAGAAAGCTGTCAATGATGGGCGTCACGGCGACCACCGCCAACATCGCCACCAGTCCGCTCACCATCGCTCGTCGCGTGACCCGCGTCATGGAAAAGGTCTCGCCCCTGGTCTCCTCGTCAATGACGGCCTGGGTGACCGCGATCTGCACTGCGCCGATGGGGACGGTCAAGAGGCTGATGATCCCCAGTAGCGCGCCCATCGTGCCGTAGTGCAAGGGGCTGAGGAGTCGACTCACGACAATGTGAAAGAGGAAACTCGAGATACTGATGCCGGCGAAGGCCACGAGGAACGACAGACCTCCTCTCCCGAAGATCCCCGACTTCAATTGGGTTCGCAGCGTCGAGATGATGCTCGATTGAGTTGAATCTGGCGGAAGGTCACTCATAGCCATTGGTACGTCAGTTTTTCCTTCGGAGGTTCGAGGGGCGGGTAGCTGCTGAGGTCATGGGATTGCGGTCTCTCTGGCGTGCGCCAACGTCTCGTTCATCGAAAACGACCATCACTTCGAGCACTCGGTGAAGGAAACTGTGTCCACGGCTTGTCTTCTCATTTGTGACCGGACTCCATCATCCCATCCCCGCAGCGACTGCGCGCTTCACTTCCTACGATGCCGCGGGCGTCGGCTTTCTTCCGATGACAAACACCAGCCCCCACATCGTAATTTTCAAGCCAGAGACCAGTGGTCGCCCGAAGAATCGAGCGGTCAACTTGTCACCCAGGTGCGTTGGAATCAGTGCTGATAACGCGTGCGCCAGGAATGCAAATCCCATGCCGGTGCGACCCAGGTGCATCTTCCCGGCGAACTCGACGTCGAGTCCGATGTCATCGAACATTTGCGACACCCTCTTGGGAGTGGGGGGATACCCGTGCGACCAGTCCGTGTCCCAGAAATACTCCTTGTAGTCCACGACGTCGGGCGCCACGATGAGCACGTGGCCGCCGGGTCGCACGACACGGAACATCTCCTCACACCACTCGCGAGCTTCCATGGGATTCATGGCGTGCTCAATGACGTGGGCCGACATGACCAGATCGAAGGAATCGTCGGGCAGGCTGGTGAGGTGGGGCAGCAATTCCTCGTGGATGGTCGCCCCCAACAATTCACGGCAGTACTCAGCCAACTTATGGTTCGGCTCGATGCCAGTGAACGATCGGAAACCGAAAGTGCGCGACGCCAGTCCGATGTAGCCCCGGCCGCAACCAATCTCGAGCAAATCGATTCCCTTGGAATCAACCTTCGTGGTGCGCAGAAAATTTCTGAGTATCGTGGAATTCGACCATTGGCTCGACGCCTTGCCCCATCGACTCAGCGGTCGATCCATAAACTCGTCGTAGACCGGCATAGAGTCGACAGCATAGTAGGGCTCCATCGCCCGCAAAGTTCGCCGAGTGCTTTGGCAAATGGGGACAGTTTGCTCATTGACTCCCTCGGTTTCGCCATCGCCGCGGGCGTCGCCGCTACCTTCTTCCCTTCTTCAAGAACGAGTACTCGCGTCGTCCCAATCGGCCCAATGCCCCGTCAAGCATCCCTCTGAGCACCACCAGCGCGCAGTGAAGCACAGAGCCAGCGCCGTTCATGGAGACGAACGCACCACTGAAGACGACCATTTGAACGAAGTAAAATCGCAGGGGCAAGCGCCGTCGCATCACGAGATACGTCGAGTTTCGGATGATGTAGTACACGCGCTGTGCATTCTCGTAGGGATGTTCTCTATCGGTGTCGCCAAAGCGTTCGCCGAGAACGTGATCCATCGAGATGCTCTTATGTTGCAATACGCGATAGCCCAAATGGCGCACGGAGAAACAAAAGTCGAAGTCCACTTGGTCGATGAACAACGACTCGTTGAAACTGAGGCGCTCGAGCACGTCGGCCCTGACCAAATTGCCACTGGTGATGACGCCAATGCGTTCGACAAATGACTCGAGGTCGCTCACCACCAACAGTCGATCGGCGTAACGAGTGATCCAGATGCTCGACGGCTGGGGGTGCGGGCGCATCGCGAGTATTGCGACCCGGTCTTGGAGCTCCCTCTTCAGCGACGTGAACGACGCCAATATCGCGTCGACGCCGCCGACGTGGACAACCGTGTCTTGGTCCATCGTCAAAATCCAGTCAGGTTTCGACAGCAGAACGTGCCGGGAGCCGACATTGAGCGCCGCACCGATTCCCATATTGTCGGGCAGACCGAGAAAATCCACTCCAGCAGTCTTCTGGGCCACGGCGTGCACGTCATCGCTATTCCTCGAACCGTTGTCCACGATGACGATGCTGTCGACCTGAGGTGCCAGGGACTCCACGACCTGCGTCAATCGCGACAAATCGGGGTTGAAGGTGACGACGACCGCGCGAACTTTGTTCCGTACGGGGTCTGACATGCACTCACACTATGACAGACGAGTCGCGTCCTCTAGTGAGCGCTGCGACACGCTGCTGGTGGATTGGCGCTCACCGCCGAGGAGGTGAGAGCTGCTCGGTGTTGGCGGATCCCGACATCCGAGTTACGAGAGTTCTCTCATCGCTCGGACATGGGCACGAAATCGCGCACGTCCGAACCAATGTAGAGCTGGCGCGGACGATAGATCTTGCTTTCATGTTCGGCCAGTTCCTTGTAGTGCGCCAGCCACCCCGCGGTGCGCGGAATCGCGAAGAGAACGGTGAACATCTCGACCGGAAATCCCATGGCCTGGTAGATCAGACCCGAGTAGAAGTCCACGTTCGGGTAGAGGCGGCGCGAGATGAAGTAGTCGTCGGCCAGAGCGATCTCCTCGAGTTTCAGGGCAATGTCGAGCAATGGGTTGTTTCCCGTCACCGCGAAGACTTCGTCGGCCGTCTTCTTGATGATCGTGGCACGGGGGTCGAAGTTCTTGTAGACGCGGTGACCGAAACCCTCGAGTTTCGTCTTGCCGGCCTTGACGGTTTCGACGTAGGCGGGGATATTGTCGATGTGCCCGATCTTGTTGAGCATTTTCAGCACCGCTTCGTTGGCGCCCCCGTGTCGAGGTCCGTAGAGGGCCGCGGCGGCGGCGGCGGTGGCGACGTAGGGGTCAGAATGTGAAGATCCCACGGTGCGCATCGCGGTGGTGCCGCAGTTCTGCTCGTGGTCGGCGTGCAGGATGAAGAGTACGTCGAGCGCCTTGACGAGCACCGGATTGGGCTCGTATGTCGGCTGCACCTTCCACATCATTGACGCGAAGTTCTCGGGGTAGCTCAGATTGTTGTCGGGGTAGACGAACGGCATGCCGAC
>PMTL01000186.1:0-142 GCA_003168075.1 Acidimicrobiaceae bacterium | reverse complement strand
GCTTGCGCATGTTCTCGTGGATATAGGTGTGGTAATGGATGTCGGTTGTCCAGACCTGGAGTTGCTCCGCCGTGGGCAGTTCGCCATTCACCAGCAAGTACGCAACCTCGACGAAGGTCGACTTCTCGGCGAGCTGTTCGAT
>PMTL01000053.1 GCA_003168075.1 Acidimicrobiaceae bacterium | reverse complement strand
CTCGGTGGCCGCGATCGCGGGAATGGCGTCGTGTACCTTCGCGACTACTCTCACGCGGGCCCATTTCCCCCTGATATTGGCCATTGTGGCGGGGATCGTGATAGGCGGCGCACTTGGCGCACTCAATGGTCTCCTGATCGCTCGATACCACCTCAGTTCGATCATCGTGACCTTGGGCTTACAGATTGCGCTCGGCGGAATTATGGAGTGGTACACCAAAAACAACACCATTGGGGCGGGAATGTCCGAAGGCATTATCAACTTCGGCTCGTCCAACTGGTTCGGAATTCCACGACTCTCGTGGATCCTCCTGCCCGTCGCCGTCGGGGTGTGGTTCCTGCTGGAACAGACCCCCTTTGGTCGATACATCCAAGCCATCTCATCGAACCGCCGATCGGCGAAACTGGTCGGCATTGGGGTCGAAAGGACACTGTTCCTGGCCTTCACCTGCGCGGGCGTGGTCGCCGGAATCGCCGGGGTCTTGCTCTCGATTCGCCAGGGCGGCGCGGACTCCTCGACGGGACCGAGCTACCTCTTCCCGGCCCTGACGGGCGTGTTTTTGGGTGCGACAGTCATTCACCCGGGTCGACCCAACCCGGTGGGTACTTTGGTGGGTCTCTTCTTTCTCGCCGTCATCATTACCGGGCTCGAGTTTCTCGGCGCCACCAACTGGGCGCCGAACCTACTCACCGGATTGCTCTTGGTGATTGCCGCGGTACTCGCCACCGTGCTCGCTCGAGAACGCGGTGGCGAACGAATGTTCTAGCGTTCGGCCGACGACGCCGGACGAGGACCGATGATGTTGCGCAGTACGCCCAGACCGGAGATTTCGAGTTCCACGACGTCACCGGGTACGAGCCACTGCTCGTCAACGGACTCGAGGATGCAGCCCGAACCGACCGTACCCGAACCGAGGATATCGCCCGGGTACAACCTGGTGTTGAGCGCTGCTCTCTCACGAATCTGCTCCCACGTGAAGTGAAGATCGGAGAGCTCGCCACGGGACCGCTCGACGCCGTTCACCCGCGCCATCATCGGCCCTCGCGTGCCGTCGAACTCGTCAACGGTAACGAGACAGGGGCCAATGCTCGTGGCAAAATCCTTGCCCTTGGCCGGGCCCAGTCCCACGCTGATCTCCTCTCGTTGAATATCGCGAGCGGACCAGTCATTGAGAATGGTGTAACCAACGATTTCCTGATGTGAGCCGATCACGGCGGCCACTTCGAGTTCGTAGTCGAGTTTGTTGGTCCCCCTCGGGTACGACACGACGTCATCGGGGCCGATCACCGCCGCAGGATTTGTGAAGTAGAACACCGGCTCGCGATACCAGAATTCGGGGACACTCGCGCCACGCTTGGCCCGAGTGGTCGCCACGTGCTGCTCAAAGGCGAAGAAGTCACGAATCGAGGGGGGGCGCACGATTGGAGAGAGGATCGTCACGGCACTGAGCGCGTGGGTTTCTCGCACGTCGACTTGACCGTCGCACGCCAACCACTCGATCATGTCGGCGCAGTCAAGACGTGCGATTGAGTCGCCGTCGAGCACGCCCGGCAGTGGCCCCTCAGTTGAACCAATCACGACAAAAGTAACGAGTCTCACGTAGCACCACCCCCACCGGTCTCGAACTGAGTGACCGCTATTCGACCATTCTATCCATCATGTGGACAGATTCTGGGGGCGATTCGTGACGATGAGAGACTGTGGCGACGAGAGTGCGGGTCGCGTCGAGTTCGGGCCAGTCAGGCGCACTGCTCGAGGAGCCAGCGACCGATCTCCACGTCGGCAGCGTGCTCTACGCACGAGAGAGTGTCATTGAGTGAACGCTCAAGGCCGTAGCGCTCAGTCAGGCTAATGATGAGTGAGTCGGGGAATCGGGACTGGAATTTGGTGGCGGCACCGGTATTGACGGTTCCGCATATCAGCACGAGACGAGTGCCTCGGGTGAGGTGTTCGGCGAGACTGACGGTCACCTTGCCTTCCAAGCTTCCCGTATCAAAACTCCCTTCACCCGTGATGATCAGATCGGCTCGTTGGATTCTTTCTTTGAGTCGCACTGCACTGGCCACGGCGTCGAAGCCACTGATCGGCGCCGCGCCGAGGGCGATCAACCCACCGGCGATACCGCCGGCGGCGCCGGTGCGCTCAATGCGCTCGACGTCGACACCTTGCTCCGTGCAATAGGTCCGGCGGATCGCTTCGAGACGTCGTGTGATGATGTGCAAGTCGTCGGGACTGACGCCCTTTTGTACCGCGTAACGGATCGCGCCACTGAAGCGCGCGGTGATGTCGGTGGCGACCATCACGGGAACCTTCAGTCCGCCGTGATCTCTCACGTACCAGTAGCAGCCCAGCCCTCCGTCTGACGTGGAAGAACCGCCGCAGCCGACGATGATCGAGTCGACGCCCTCTTCTTGACACGCGACGACTAGGTAGCCGACGCCGCGGCTGCTCGCAGCCAGGGCCTGGTAACTCGCCGGGTTGAGCAAGCGGTCGCGTCCGATGACGTCGGCCACCTCAATGATGCCAACGACACCGTGCGCGGAACGAGACAACTTAATGCGCGCCGTAGTGGGCTCCTCCAGGGGACCGCAGGCCTCCACCATGATCTCATCGCCGTCAAAGGCGTCACTGAAGCCCTCTCCACCGTCTGACATGGGTTGAGCGTCAACGTTGAGTCCGTGTCGCTGCGCGGCGATGGCCACGGCGTCACAGAGCGCCGGTGCGTTCGCCGTGCCTCGGAATTTGTCCATGGCAATCACGACCTGGCTTCGCGGTTGAGAGACCAGGAGATCGCTACCGGTCATCGTGCTCAACTATTGGGTCCGCTGGCGAGCGCAGTCAAGAGCTGGACACGTTCAGAAAGACGACGTGCCGTCTCCTCTTTCCTACCCTCGGGCCATTCGAGGAAGCCGCGACCCGTCTTGGCACCTAAGTCACCCGCGTCCACGGCGTCTTGGAGAATCTTGAGCGGTGCACGAGCGGCGCTGAGAGACGGGAAGATGTACGAGTGGATTGCCAACGTGAGGTCGAGACCCACGTAATCCGCGTTCTCGATGGGTCCCACCTCCGAGAGTCGAAGCCCCATGCTGTTTCGTATGACGTGGTCCACCGCGGCCGCGTCACATACTCCCTCTTGGATGAGGGCCATCGCTTCACGCCATAAGGCGTGTTGGAGCCGATTGCCAATGAAGCCCGGCGTGTCCAATTTGACGTGGACGGGCGACTTGCCCAGTGACACCATGAGATCGAACACCCCTCGTACGATGGCCGGGTCCGAGTCAACGCTCTGGACCACCTCGACCAATGGAATCAAGTGCGGCGGGTTCCACCAGTGAGTACCGACGACTCGGTCGCGGTCACTCATTAATGCCGTCACGTCCTTGACGCAAAAGACCGAGGTGTTGGTGGCGATGACGGCGTACGGCAGCGCCATGGCCACGTCAACGAGGAGTTGCTGTTTCAAGGGCAAGAGTTCGGGCGCCGCTTCCACCACGAACAAGGTGCCAGGGTCGAGCTGCGAAGAATCGGCGACGGACGTGAGCAACCCGAGCTTGCCGTCACGTCGTCCCAGAATGTCGAGAACGGCATCGACCCTCTCGGGCAACGACTCACGTGCGGACTCACTGGGATCACAACACGTGACGTTGTATCCGTGGGCGAGGAAGATTGCGGCAATTGCGTGCCCCATCAGGCCAGCTCCGAGTACTGCCACCGGTGCGTTCGGGGGCAGTCGCCAAGCCGGGCCCGGATCTAGCATGCCGTGTAGCCACCGTCGACGTACAGTATCTGTCCCGTGCAGAAACGCGCGAGGTCGCTCAGCAAAAAGAGGGTCGGACCGACCACGTCATCAGGTTCGGCGAGACGGCCCAGGGGAATACGCGACAGCATCCCCTCGCGCGTCTTGGTGGCGTGTTCATCGTCTGCGTAC
>PMTL01000124.1 GCA_003168075.1 Acidimicrobiaceae bacterium | reverse complement strand
CATAGTACGTATCCGATCCTGCTGCTCTTTCGTTCGCCGGAGCCGTGGCTGTCGTGGATGCTGGGCCTACTGGCCGTCCTTGACGCCGCCGCCATGCAGCTGGCGTTGTCACCGTCGACGGCGCCGTCGCAAGCGCGACTGTGCCTGCGAATGGGTTTCACGCTCACGAATCGCATTGCGACCTCACTGGGTTGGGAGGTCAACTTCGACCCAAAGCCCGACGAACCGATTCAATTGACCTTCGAGGAATTTGAAGTCGCCGTCAGCGTGTTGCAGAGCGCCGGCTTCCCCTTGGAGCGCACCGCTGAGGAGGCGTGGCCAGATTTTCACGGGTGGCGGGTCAACTACGAAGAGTCGATGTACCACTTGACCGACCGATTGACGGCCCCGCCGGCGAAGTGGTCGGGTGGACGAAAGCACCTGCACAAAGCTTCCGAAGACCCCCATCGTCCGCCACATCGCCAACCCGGGAGCAACCCCGACCTGACGTTCGACAAGCCCCTCGTCGCCAATTCGCCGTGGAGCTTTCGCCGCCGACGAACGGCCCAACCGTAGGCCGGAGCCTCACTTGACTCGACGTCGGTCATCGCAGCGTCGTCTCCGTGATTTTCGGAGCACTGATGGGCCACGCCGCAGCGGGCGCGAGTTCTCGGTCACGTGTCAACGTACGGCTGGTATAATGGTTGACATGTCACCTATAGGGGGCACGAGATGGGTCCGTTGGGACCCGAGACCCGAGGAGGCCACGAAAAATGGAAGCGACCACATTGAGCCCTAGTGTTGACGTGCGACGCGCGTCGAGTCGCTTCGCGACCGACATCGGTTGGCTGGACTCCAAGCACTCCTTCTCCTTCTCAAACCACTACGACGAGACCAACACCCACCACGGACTGCTGCTCGTGAACAACGACGACGTCGTGAGAGCCGGCACCGGATTCGACACCCATCCGCACCGCGACATGGAGATCATCACTTGGGTCATGCAGGGATCGCTCGTGCACCAGGATTCGATGGGCCACTCAGGAGTGATCTACCCGGGACTGGCGCAACGAATGAGCGCCGGAACGGGCATCATGCACTCCGAGAAGAACGACGCGTGGCGTCTGGGTCAAGCGGAGCACGATGAGCCGGTGCGCTTCATCCAGATGTGGGTGGTGCCCGACGAGCGCGCCATCGTTCCGGGGTACGAACAACTCGAAATCGAAGCGGGGCATTTGTCGAGTGGGTTGGTGACCATTGCGTCGGGGATCAGCAACCACGCCGACGACGCCGCGATTCGCATCAAGAATCGCTACGCCGCTCTGCACGCCGCGCGACTCGAGCCCGCCCAGACGGTGCAATTGCCCGACGCGCCGTTCGTGCACCTCTTCGTCGCGCGAGGTTCGGTCGAACTCGAGGGAACGGGTGCGCTCGAAACCGGCGACGCCGTGCGTTTCAGCGCCAGCGCAGGCCAGCGAGTGACGGGTATCGAGTCCGCGGAAATACTCGTCTGGGAGATGCACGCCACGATTGCGGCGTGAGCATGCCACGATGTGGAGATACGACAGAGGAGGTACGTCATGGGCGTGACGTTGCGAGACAATCACGACGAGCATCGCTACGAGATTCTCGTTGACGGTGACGTCGCGGGATTCGAGGTCTACGAACTCGGGGAGGGCCGCATTTCGTTGGTCCACACGGAGGTCGAGAGCGCCCACGAGGGCCAGGGACTCGCGCCGCAACTGGTCGCCTACGCGCTCAGTGACGCGCGCTCGCGAGGACTGGCGGTTTTGCCGTTTTGCCCCTACGTCGCCACGTTCATCCGTCGACACGCCGAGGAGTATCTCGACTTGGTTCCAGAATCGGAGCGAAAGCAGTTCAGTCTTTAGGGGCTGACTACCAGTTTCCTCATAGCGACGACCGTGTTCCAGTTGCGCGTCGTTGCATCCTTGATCAATTTCAGTCGAGGGACCATCACCGAGCGCCCCATTCCGTCGGGCAGATGGAGGTAGACCTCGCGACCGATGATGGTGTATTCCTCGGGGAGCCACTCGTCGCTTCGAATCGTGGCGAGGGCTGCCTCGTCGGGCGCACTGTCCAAGAAGGAGACGTGCAAGTGCGTCGACTCCGCTCCCGGGTACGGGCTCGCTGCGACGACGCTCTGCATCTCAGCGGCGGAGCGTACGATAACGCGAACGTCCCAACCAGTGTGCTCTGCGATGGTGTCGTGCACGAGACACTTGACGTCGCAGCGTTGATCGTGGCCCAGTACGACATTGCCACTTTGAATGTACGTCTCGACGGAAGTAAACCCCGCCGCCCCGAGCCACGACGTGAGGTTCGCCATCGGCATCTTTCGATTGCCACCGACATTGATACCTCGAAGGAGGACGGCCGTCTTCATCGTCGGGTACTCACCACCGACTGGGCGAATCGCTCAACACGGCTCGGCCACTGGATCCTTGAAGTACCCCGGTACGTTGGTGCATTGCGTCACCGACCCGGTGATGCTCGCGATCTTGTACTGCACCTTGGTCAGTTGGTGACCAACGCTCCATGCCTTGACCAATGTGGTGAGGTGCGGATACGTCGTAATCGTGTAGTTGATCACCGCGACGCTGAGTGGCGTGTTCTCACTCTGGGCCACGTTCTGGGCGCGCTCCGTCAAGAGCGCCGCCGTGTTGGACAACGTGGGTATGTCGTTGAAGGTGGAGCACCCCCGGGTGATCTCCGGCGTGATCGCTGCGAGGTCGCGCTGCACCACGTGAGCCGAATTCTCGATGGTCGTGATGTCGTTGGCAGTCGCGCGCGGCGCCGTGGGCGGGGACGAACTCACGCTCATGAGTCCCGCCGCGGACCATTCATTCTCGGCGGCGGTGCTGATTGCCTTCAGGGCCTTCACGTACTTCTTGGGTCCGTCGCTCGCCATTGCGTGAAAGCCGTTGCCGTCGAGGAGGTCGAGGCTCGCGGTGAGTTCAGCCACCTGTGCCTTCGAAGGGTGTGGCGAATGCAACGTCGGCCAGTGCGACGCCACGTACGTGGGTGAGGCGTATGTCCCGGCCAGGTCCTGGCAAAACGACGTGGAGAAATTGCTCGCGCGCGTTATGGCGGAGGCGGTCGACGGCGCACTCCAACACACGGCTGCCGCTAGCGCTGCGGCGAGAACTCGGGCTATATTCTTCGCGGGCATTGTCAGCCCCCTTCGACTCTTTCAATCTCACTTTAGAACCGGGCGGTGATGCGGGCTACACCTATTTTGAAACGCCCACGAGGTCTCGACGAAGTGACGTGACGTCGATAGTGTCGAGGCACCGATTGCGCAACGTCCATGACATGATGACGGAGTGAGCGACTACGTGCAGGTCAATCGGGCTAACTGGAACAGTCGGGTGCCCCTTCACCTCGAGGGCTACAACCTCGAGTCTTTTCGAACCGATCCGAACTACATCTCAGAGGTCGTGCGTTTCGACGTACCGCGACTCGGGAGCCTTGAGGGCCTCGACGTGGTGCATCTGCAGTGTCATATTGGCACCGACACGCTCTCGCTGGCTCGACTCGGGGCGCGCAGCGTGACGGGACTGGACTTTTCTGCACCCGCAATTGCGGCCGCGGAAGTACTCGCACATGAGTGCGGCGCCGACATCGACTACGTGGAGAGCGAACTGTACGACGCGGTCGATGTCCTGGGCGCGCAACGATTCGACCTCGTCTATACGGGGGTGGGCGCGCTGTGCTGGCTGCCCGATATCGCGCGCTGGGCCGACGTCGTCGCACGTCTGTTGCGCCCCGGCGGTCGTCTCTTCATCAGAGAAGGCCATCCCGTGTTGTGGTCGCTGAGCGACGAGCGGCCCGACGGACTCCTCGTGATTGAATACCCGTACTTCGAAACCGAGGGCGTCACATTCCACGATGAGCGAACTTACGTGCCACACCAGGAACCACTCGCGTCTCCCGACAGCGTGGGCTTCAACCATGGGGTGGGTGAGCTGATCACGGCAGTGATGCACGCGGGAATGACGTTGACGAGTTTCGAAGAGCACCGCAGCGTTCCGTGGAATCCGCTGGGCGACATGATGCAAGACGACGGCGAGGGCGAGTACAGATTGCGCGACACCCCGGACCGGTTAGCGCTCACGTACACATTGCAAGCAGTTAAGTCCTCCTAGGAGACAAAGCTCGCTGCGTCGACTCACTAGATCAGACCTGAATGCTCGCGGCCGCGGCCGCGGGCGTTCGGGTCGTAGCTCATTGTTCCTCGCGCGTTCAACGACTTTTCACGAGATATTGTCGATACCCGCGAGTTCCACGGTGGCAACTATTGATCACCTCGAGTCAGGTGGGCACGTCGAGCGCCGTCCTCACGCCAGCGATCGTCGGACGAGATCTCTGCACTTGACCAAGAAGAGGCACGACGTGCTCGCCAAAGCCCACAAAGGCGCGGCACTTCAAGAGGCCAAGATCAATCAAGGAATCAGTCCGAGTGAGCGCAGCACGTTGCTACTTCTATTGCGCAAAATCAGTGACAACCTCGATGTCCCTCCCGCGGCAATGCTTGATCGCGGTAGCGGCGAACGCCCCGAGGTCTGATCCAATATTTGCGACGTAGGTATTCCGGTGTCGCCAAGAGACGCATCAATACCTTCTGTGCCGGGCCCGACCACTGGGCTCGACCGACAGCCGACTGGTCAACCAAACTGAGGGAAGTCCTTTCTCCTTTATCATTGTTTCGACAATGCGGTTTCACTACATTTCACATCTGGAGCGCCAGAACTTACCCGCGCCCGGGTTCGAGTCCGACACCATGGGATCGCTCGAAAGTGCCCGTGGTGAAACCAAACGGGAGCGTCATCTCCTGGAACAGAAGGGACTTCAGACGTGAGAATGTTCTTGATTCGACACGGAGCGACGCAGTGGAGTGCGACGGGCCAACACACCAGCACGACGGACCTATCGTTGACGAGTGAGGGACTCGCACAGTTGGGCCCATTGTCGACTGCGCTACGCGAAGCGCTCGGCGAGCAGTTCGCCACCGCCGTGGTGTTCTCGAGCCCCCTAACTCGGGCACTCGCTACCGCCCAGATCGTGCTAGGAGATGATCGCGAGGTGCGCGTTGACCCGAATCTGATCGAACTCAACTACGGCGACTACGAAGGTCTCACCTCGGAGGAGATCCGTGATTGGCGACCGGATTGGGACATTTGGCGTGATGGTTGTCCTCGCGGCGAGAGCGCTGACGACGTTGGTCGGCGCGCCGACACATTCCTGGCGGGGCTCGGCGACGATCCCGAGTTGCTACTGGTCTTTTCTCATTCGCACTTCATTCGCATCTTGGCGGCGCGAGCGATTGGACTCGACGCACGCCAGGGTCAGATTTTCACACTCGACACCGCGACGGTGTCGTTGGTGGAGGACGTTCGCGGCAAGAGAGTGATCAAACGATGGAACATGAATCCCACGAGCCTGTGATGGGTGGCACGTCGTTGCAATCCGCGGCGCCCGACGGACCAACGGGGCTACTGAAGTTTCGGGTCGTGGGACAAATTTGAGGTTGAGACACTTTCGCGAGAGTTCTGGCGACGTGGAAAGTCCGGCACGATGTCAAGCCCGAGGTCCAGTGACGTGACGGAATGTGTCAGAGATCCGACGGCGATGTAGTCCACTCCGGTGTGGGCGACCAGTCGTGCACGCTCAATGGTCATTGAACCGCTCGCCTCGACACGGATCGACGAGGTGCTACGAATGATGGCCACGGCAGCTTCGATCGAAGCAAGATCCATGTTGTCGAGCAGAATCATGTCGCACCCGACGCTCACCGCTTCGCGGACCTGTTCGAGCGTGTCGCACTCCACTTCCAGTGCAATAGCCGGGTGCGAACATCGAATCGCCGCTACCGCCTGCGTGATGCCGCCCGCCGCATCGATGTGATTGTCCTTCACGAGCGCGGCGTCGCCGAGACCCAGTCGGTGATTTACTCCGCCCCCGCATCGCACGGCGTATTTCTCTAATTGTCGTAGTCCCGGAGTGGTCTTTCGGGTGTCACGCACTTGGCAGTGAGTTCCTTCGAGAGCACGAACCCACGCGTTGGTGGCGGTGGCCACGCCGGATAGGTGGGTAAGGAAATTGAGCATGGTTCGCTCGGCCAACAACAGTGGACGAAGCGGACCCGAGAAGCTCATGACCTCGTGCCCCGCCGCGATGGCGTCGCCGTCGTGGCGTACGAGAGTGACACCCGATAGCGGAAACGACGTCTCCTCAAGGACGCCGAGGGCCACGTTCAGTCCGCACACGACGCCCGGTTGTCGCGCGACGATTGTAGCTTCGGACCACTGGTCGATGGCAATCGTTGCCTCGCTGGTGACGTCGGGCCCGAAGCGAAGGTCCTCATCGAGTGCCGTCGCAATGATCCGTTCGACGTCGTCCGCGTCGACGCCCGAGGATTCAAGTTCATCGCGAAGTTCGCTCTTCACGCTTCGACCAGGGTCGTCACTCGAGACGTCAGGTCACCGTCGACGACCTGAAGGGTAATCGATCCCTCCCAACGTGGGTTAGCGTCGGGAAAGTCGCTGCGGCGATGGCAACCGCGACTCTCCTCACGCAGGCTGGCGGCGTACGTGACGAGTTGGGACACCGTGTGCAGGTTGGTCGCCTCCAACGTCGAGAGATCCAGCGTCTCTGAGCTCGCGTCCGGTGCACGGACCAGATACTCCATCATGCGATCCAGGCCGACGTGGTCGCGGACCACTCCGACGTTGGCCGACATGTGATCGGCCAGCTCGACGCGGTGCGATGGATCGACGCCGAGTCCGTCTGCCGGGCCAACGAGTGCGTCTGCGTGCGGGGCGGTCGCGGTGACGAGGAAGTCATCGCCCAAGTGACGAGCGAGTCGCCGACCCGATATGACCGCCTCGGTGAGTGAGTTGGACGCCAACCGATTGGCGCCGTGCACCCCGGTGGCCGCGGCTTCGCCAATGGCGTACAGACCCGACACGCAGGTGCGTCCATCAAGGTCGGCCTGGACGCCACCACACGAGTAGTGAGCCCCGGGAGCCACGGGAATAAGTTCGTCCACCGGGTCGATGCCCGACTGACGACAGAGTTGCGTGATTGTCGGAAACTCACGTTCCAATCGAGATTTTCCAATTCCGCGCGCGTCGAGCCAGAGATACTCCAGAGGATCTTGCACTGCGTGCATTCGTTGATACATCGCCAACGAGACCACGTCGCGCGGCGCGAGGTCGCCTCGCGGATGCACGCCTCGCATCACGGCGTCGCCTCGGGCATCAATGATGGTCGCTCCGGCGCCGCGGATCGCTTCAGTGATGAGGTGTGACTGGCCCCTGTGACCGGGAGTGTAAAGGACCGTGGGGTGGAACTGGATGAACTCGACGTTCGAGACTGCTGCCCCGGCTCGTGCCGCGAGTGCCACACCGTCGCCCGTTGATTCAGCTGGGTTCGTTGACGACGAGAAAATCTGACCGAGCCCCCCAGTGGCGACGACCACGGCGCGAGCAGAGATGACGCCTACGTCTAGGGAATCGGCGCGGTCGGGGCGGCGTCTGCCCACAACCACACCCACCGCGTGGCCCGCGTTCGTCCGCAAAATATCGATGCCCACGGTGTCGTGCATGATGTCGACTTCAGAGTCGAGCACCGCATTGCTCAAAACCCGATGAAGCTCACCACCGATGGCGTCACCCCCCGCGTGAACGATTCGACGGTGCGAGTGGCCGCCTTCGAGGCCCAGTGCTCCCGCGTCGAATCGAGCGCCGAGTCGGGTGAGATACGCGACCGTGCTCGGCGCCGCCGCCACTAACTCGCGCACCGCCACCTCGTCAGATAGTCCTGCGCCGGCGATCAACGTGTCGCTCACGTGAGATTCGAGGGAGTCGTCGCGGCCCACGACCGCCGCGAGGCCACCTTGAGCGAGCGACGTTGACCCACCTCGCAGGTCCCCCTTGCATATCAAGATCACCCGGTGCCCGCTTCGTGANNCCACGAATGAGCGACCGAGGGCAGGAACCGGACCTGACCGACGTTCATTCACCCACCATCGACGATGTGCCGACCGCGATCATCGCGTCGACGGCGCGACGGGCGCGACTCGCGACCGTCGGATCAACGTTCACCTCGGTGGTCCCCTCTCGAAGGCAGGTGAGCAACACGTCACGGGTCGTCATCTTCATATAGACGCATTCGGCCCGCGGGTTCACCGCCTCCCACCGGACCGAGGGATTCGCCCGGCGCAGTTGATGCAGCATGCCGGTCTCGGTCGCGACCAAGACGGAGGGCGCCCGGGTGGTCCGCGCTCGTTCGAGCATCGCACCGGTCGAGAGCACGTGGGTTCGCTCCGCGGGAAGGTCGCCGGTGCCACTCAGCCATAACGCCGCCGTGGCGCATCCGCACTCGGGGTGCACGAAGAGCTCGGACTCGGGACTCGCCTCGGCCTTTTCTCGTAACTCTTGGGGGCTGATACCGGCGTGCACGTGACATTCACCCATCCAAATGTGCATGTTCTGTCGCTTCGTCGCGCGTTGCACGTGGGCGCCGAGGAATTGGTCGGGCAGGAAGAGTATCTCGCGATCGACCGGCACGCCCGCGACGATCTCGACGGCGTTGGCCGAGGTGCAGCACAGGTCCGACTCGGCTTTGACGTCGGCGCTGGTGTTCACGTACGCCACCACCACCGCGCCAGGGTGCTCGGCCTTCCATGATCGCAGTTGTGCGGCGTCGATGCTGTCAGCGAGCGAGCAACCAGCTCCGGCTTCGGGAATCAGCACCGTCTTGTCGGGGGCCAGGATTTTCGCGGTCTCGGCCATGAAGTAGACACCCGCGAACACGATGGTCGTCGCCGAGCTCTGGGCGGCGATCCGAGAGAGGGCGAGTGAGTCGCCCACGTGGTCGGCGACGTCTTGAATCTCGGGACGCTGGTAATTGTGCGCCAGGATGATCGCGTCACGCTCGTTCGTGAGACGCCGTACTTCTGCGTGCCACTCGTCATACGAGGAATCATCGTCCTTGACTCTGGCCAACACTGCTCACCCCATTCATCGTCGCCGGATCGACCACCATGTACGCCGAGACTCGATAGAAGATGAAGCCTTCCGGAGGTTTTCGACTTATAGACGAAAACCCTGTCCTCACGTTACTATGGGGCGTGTCGTCACGTCAAGAAGCGAACCTTCCCGAGATTGCTGCACGCCGTGGCGCTGACTCACCGGGACGGTTCGAGCACGAAGCTCTGGCGGTGGTCTTTAAGGTGCGAGGGGGAGATCTGCAGGTCCTGTTGTGGGAGCGCGGGCTCGAACCCTTCCAACATCAATGGGCGTTACCGGGTGGATTACTGGGCGAGAGGGAGCGACTCGGGGAGTCGTTGAGTCGCCACCTCGCGGCCAAGGTGGACTTGACCGAAATTGGGTTTCTCGAGCAACTCGAGACGCGTAGCGACGCGGACCGTGACCCGCGCGGGCGGGTCATCGCCACGGCGTACATCGCTCTGGTGGCGACGAACATCAATCCGACGTTGCCGGCAGACACGGCGTGGTTCCCCGTCGACAATCTTCCTGACACGGCCTTCGACCACGCGTCCATCATCCGATCTGGACGCGAACGAGTGCGCGCGAAACTGACCTA
>PMTL01000156.1 GCA_003168075.1 Acidimicrobiaceae bacterium | reverse complement strand
GTCGTGACGCTCGCCTCTGCGCCGGCCCCCGCATCGCCCAGGCGAGGTCCACCTGTCACCACCGACATTTGAATGGACTGGATGCGACCGCGGAACTCGTCGGTGATGGCCAGTTGCAAGATCGTGACGCGCAGTACTGTCGACACCACGTCCATCGAGCCCGCGATGGCCAGGGCCACCGCGCTGAACCACAAAACGTGCACGACGCTAAAGGCCGTCATGGCCAGACCCAGACGACGAACACGGGGATCACGTTCCCCCGCGACGTTGCACGCGACTGATCCAGCCAGCGAAGACCGCTATTACCAGCGCGCCAATGCCCGGCGCGGCGTTAGAGCACGCCGAGGGTGCGCGGCCCGCCGTGATAGATGGTGAGGGCCATGGCGGGAAACAGTGCCCGCGCCCAGAGGCTCGAGTGCGTCTCGCGCTACACCTGGTAGGGCACGGCGACGAGAGTGAGATTACTACCGAGTAGCGAAAGCAATTGACCGAAAATGAGAAGTCGGAAATTACGAGTGTTCTTGGGCGGACTCCAGCCCACCAGGAGCCGAGGCATCCTCACATGCTGCGAGACTAGGGTATTTCGTGAGCGGGACTCGAAGGAGCGTTGATGATCGACGAGGAACTAGTCCAGTTGCTGACGCCGGAGGGTGAGCGAGTTTCTCACCCTGATTACACGAGCAGTCTTTCGGGCGAAGAAGTTCTCTCGATGTACCGCGACATGGTAATCGTGCGTCGTCTGTGCAACGAATCAACGTCGCTACAGCGCCAGGGTCAACTCGCACTCTGGGCACCGCTCCAAGGCCAAGAGGGTGCTCAGATTGGCGCCGGCCGTGCTCTGGCGCCAATGGATTTCACTTTCCCCACCTACCGTGAGCACGGTATCGCCTGGTGTCGCGGTGTTCCACCCGAGAGTCTGCTGCGCTTGTTCCGCGCGGTGAGTAACGGGGGCTGGGATCCGCAGAAATATCGCCATCACGTGCCCACCATCGTGCTGGGCAACCAGGTCTTGAACGCCGTCGGCTACGCCATGGGCGTGCAGCGCGACGGAGCTGAAGAGGCCGTACTGACGTTCTTCGGTGACGGGGCCTCGAGCCAGGGCGACGTGCTCGAGGCCTTCGTCTGGGCGTCGTCGTTCAACGCGCCCGTCGTCTTTTTCTGTCAGAACAACCAGTTCGGTATTTCGACGCCCTCGTCGACCCAGTCGAAAGTCCCGCTCTTTCGCCGAGCGAGGGGCTTCGGCTTTCCGGGTGTTCGCGTCGACGGCAACGACCTGCTCGCGTGTTACGAGGTCACCAAGGCGGCGCTCGAGAACGCGCGCGCCGGCGGCGGCCCGACGTTAATCGAGGCCTACACCTATCGCATGGGGGCGCACACCACGTCCGACGACCCGACGAGGTATCGCGTCGAAGCCGAAGTGGAAGTGTGGAAACACCGCGACCCCATTGAGCGCATCAAGGCGCTGTTGGTGCGCGAGTACCACTCCAAGCCCGCGGCCTTTGAGGCCATCGGCGCCGAGGCCGAGGCCTTCGCTCTGAAGCTGCGCGACGACGTGCTGGCCATGGGACGACCCGATCCGCTGTCGATGTTCGACAATGTCTACGCCGAACCACATCCGCTTATCGACGAGGGGCGCCGCGACATGGTGGAACTCGGCATAGGTGGGGGTGTGCACTGATGGTGACCACCACGATGACCATGGCCAAGGCCCTCAACGAAGGGTTGCGCCGCGCGATGGAGAAGGACCCAAAGGTTTTACTGATGGGTGAAGACATCGGCAAGCTCGGCGGTGTTTTTCGTATCACCGATGGCCTGCAGAAGGATTTCGGACAGGACCGCGTCATTGATACGCCACTGGCCGAGTCAGCCATTGTGGGCACCGCGGTGGGCCTGGCGATTCGTGGTTATCGTGCCGTGTGCGAGATGCAATTCGATGGTTTTGTCTTTCCGGCCTTCGATCAGATCGTGAGCCAAGTGGCCAAGCTGCACAAGCGCTCCGACGGCGTGTACACCATGGGTCTGGTCATCCGGTTGCCCTTTCAGGGTGGCATTGGCGCGATTGAGCACCACTCCGAGAGCCCCGAGGCCTACTTCGCTCACACACCCGGCTTGCGTGTCGTGTCGTGTTCGACCCCTCATGACGCGTATTGGATGATCCAGCAGTCCATCGAGCACGACGACCCGATCATCTTCTGTGAACCAAAGAGCCGCTACTGGGAGAAGGGTGAAGTGGATCTGGAAGGTTCCCCATACGGACTCTTTGACGCCGTCGTGCGCCGCGAAGGCACCGACGTCACCGTCGTGGGGTACGGATCAAGCGTCAAGACGATGCTGCGCGCCGCCGAGACCGCGGCTGGTGAAGGAACCTCACTCGAGGTCATCGACCTGCGCGGCATTGCGCCGATTGATATGGATACCCTGGTCACCTCACTCGAGAAGACGGGCCGACTCGTCGTCGTCCAAGAGGCACCGCGTAGCACCTCGGTGGGTTCTGAGATCGTGGCCGAGTTGACGGAGCGCTGCTTCTACTCGCTGCGGGCTCCGGGAATTCGAGTGGCCGGCTATCACGTGCCCTACCCGCCCTCGCGCATAGAGGAGGACTATCGTCCGACGGTGGAACGCGTCCTCGACGCAGTAGACCGAGTGATGGGTTACGCCAGTTGAGTCAGGAAATCTTCCTACTTCCCGACGTGGGTGAAGGTCTCATCGAGGCGGAGATCGTGACCTGGAAGGTCGCGGTGGGCGACGTGGTGACGCTTAATCAGGCTCTGGTCGACGTTGAGACAGCCAAGGCGACCGTGGAACTCCCCAGTCCCTTCGCCGGTACCATCGTGACGCTGCACGGTGAGGTCGGCGACACGATGCAAGTGAACCAACCCCTCGTGACCATCGAGGTGGGTGCGCAGAGCGCACCGCACGCCAACGAAAAGCAGGTCGTCCACGACGAAACCACGGTGAATCGGCGTGAGCCGGTCCTCATCGGCTACGGCGTCGCCAACGAGGATGCGGCGGTCGTGCGACGAACTCGGCGCGTGGCGACGGGCCCGACGAAGGAATCAGTGGTGCTCGACGTGCCCGACTCGCCCTCGGGGCCGGTGCGTTCCACGCCGCCGGTGCGGCTTCTCGCCAAGCAGTACGGCATTGACCTCGCGGCGGTGAGCCCCACGGGTCGCGATGGCCTGGTGACGCGCGACGACGTGGAGAGGGCTCGATCGGGACCCGTGGGGCCCGACGCGCGCCGGAGCCCGATCACTGGTCCCGCGAGTTCGTCGCGTTTCGTCGGGCGTGAGATCGCGTCATGGTCGAGCGGTCCTCGCGAAGAGCGTATCCCCGTCAAGGGCGTCCTCAAGTCGATGGCCGAGGCGATGGTCCAGAGCTCGACGAATCAGCCCCAGGCCGCGGTGTGGTTGCGCGTTGACGCGACCAAGACCATGGAATTACTCGAAGCGCTCAAGGCCCACCCGAATTTCGCCGGAGTGCGATTGTCACCGTTGACCATCGCGGCTCTAGCGGTGTGCGACGCCGCGCGCCACTTCCCCGGGATTAATTCGAGCTTTGACACGCAGAACAACGAAGTGGTCGTGCGCCGCTACGTCAATCTCGGTATCGCGGCTGACACTCCGCGCGGTCTCATTGTTCCCAACATCAAGGACGCGGACCAACTCGACGTAGTGGCGATGGCCTCAGCACTGTCATCGCTCGTGCAGACGGCCCGAAGTGGCACGACGACCCCGAACGACATGCTGGGTACCACGCTCACGATTACCAACGTCGGTCCCTTCGGTGTCGACGCGGCGATGGCCATTCTCCCTCCGGGGACGGCAGCCATCTTGTGCATCGGCAAGATCGCCAAGGCCCCGTGGGTCGTCGACGACCGGTTGGCCGTGCGCCAGGTCGTCGAATTGGCGATGACTTTCGACCACCGTCAGGTGGATGGGGCGCTCGCCTCCGCAGTGTTGGCGCATATCGGGCGGTTCCTCGAGGACCCCGCAACAACGCTGCTGGCGCAGTAGGGACTAACTCGGTGCCGACAGGGCGGCGAGGGCCCGGTCGGCGTGGATTTCCATGGCCAGCTCACTCGTGATGACCTCGCGGACCGAGCGGTCGGTGCCGATCACGAACGTGGCTCGCTTGACGCGCAGCACGTCGAGACCGCGTTTGACGCCGTAGAGCGCCGCAACCTTGCCCCCCACGTCGGCGAGCAATGGGTAGTCCAGCGCGTTGGCCCGTACGAACTGCGCTTGGCGTTCGACGCTGTCCATCGAGACGCCGATGCGCTGGGCTCCGAGGGCGGCGAACTCACTCGCGAGGTCGCGGAAGTGGCACGATTCCTTCGTGCAGCCCCGGCNNATGGCGGCGGGGTAGAAGAAGAGCACCACGGGTCCACGCGTGAGCGTGTCGCTGAGTGTGACGTCGTCGCCGTGGTCGTCTTTCAACGTGAAGTCGGGAGCGAGGTCTCCTATTTTCATCGCTTCAACTTACGCGTTGAGGTCAGGCGTCGAGACGGAAGCCGACCCCGCGAATGGTCACGAGGTGACGCGGCCGGGTGGGATCGAGTTCAATCTTTTGGCGCAGCCGTTTGACGTGGGTGTCGAGGGTTCGAGTATCTGAGAGTTGCATGCCCCACCACAGGGTATCGAGGCATACCTCGCGGGTGACGACCTGGCC
>PMTL01000157.1 GCA_003168075.1 Acidimicrobiaceae bacterium | reverse complement strand
TGCGAGCCGCCACCCGACCAGCCGACCGACACGAAGGAGCTCAGTCCTAGGTGGTCGGCGAGTTCAGCGACGTCACGACCAACGTCCAACGTGATGCGCCCATCCTTGCCCGAAGATCGACCGTATCCGGAACGATTGAAGGCCATCGCCGCGACGTCGAGTCGCGCGAACTCCTCGAGCCAGCTCTCCCACTCCGATAAATCCGACAGCGTTCCCTGGTGAAAAATAATCGCGGCGCTCGACGCCACGTCATTGGTCGCGAACTCGAGATCGCGCCCGTCGCGCAAGGTCAACAGTTGATAGTCCATTATGAGTGAAACTACTGGTTAGACGACCCGCAAGACTCCGTCGACTCGCTGTGGGATTCCCAACGGGTTCTCGTCGCGCAGGGCTTCGGGTAACCACGCCGTCGGCACCCCCTGATACGACACGGGCGAAGCCAGCGGCGAACGGCCGTCGCGCCCACCGACGTGTACAGAGAGCTCGTCGCGGCCGGTAAAGGTCCGCCGTGGTGCATTGACCACGACACGCCCATCTCCGTCGGAAAACCATTGACGATGACGCGTCCAGCTTTTTTGGCGCCGGCGAAGAGCAACACCGACGCCATTGCGTCGCCCGGCGCCACGTGCACCGTGAAAGTGAGCGCCGGCTCGATCGAGTCAATCGCTCCCAGAAGCTCCTCCTACGACTCGTAACCCACGATCACCGCCGCTGCGCCGAAGTACTCCGTCATGAGACTCTCGTGGCGCGCGAGCAGGGTCGCGACGTCGGTGGCGAAGAGGGCCGCGAATGAACCGGCATCGCTCGTCGATCGTTGCGATTACCCCACGAGCTCGAGTCCCTCAACGGCAGCCAAGCTCGACACCCCAGCTTCGAAGCGGTCACGAATGGGACCGCTCAACATGGTGGCGCCTGGGCGCGTTAGTGCGCGACTACGTCGAACGCGTCACCAAGATCTTGAGCGGAGGTCGCTGATGAAGGCTCTGCTGGTACGAGGCGCGAACGACGTCGTCCTCAACGAGATCGAGATGCCGATCGTCGGGCCTGGTGAAGTTCTCGTGTCTCCCCTGGTATCGGGTCTGTGCGGTACTGACCTCGAGATCATCGCCGGCACCATCGACGCCGCCTACGTGCACTACCCCGTTGTCTTGGGTCACGAATGGGTGGGACGGCGCGTCGACCACGCGGAGCGCGGTGCCCTGGTGGTGGTCGAAGGCATCGTTCCCTGCGGGCACTGCGACGAATGCCAGCGCGGCGCCCCGAATCACTGTCGCACCTACGACGAGATCGGTTTCACCCGGCCTGGCGCGCTCTCTGAGTTCATCGCCGTCCCCGATCATCTGATCCACGAACTTCACCCCGAGGTCAGCGCCCTCGACGCGGCGCTGGTGGAGCCGATGGCCGTCGTGTGGCGCGCGCTCACGCGTGCCCACGTGCTCAAGGATTCTCGCTGTCTCGTGATAGGTGATGGCACGGTGGCGCTGATCTGCGCACTACTGCTGCAGCGCTTCTCCCCCGCGAACATCACGATGCTGGGTCTTCGCCCCGCGCAGGCCGAGCTGGCGAAGCGAGCCGGAGTCAGCGCCTTCGTCACCGAAATCGGCGACGAGCGTTTTGACTTCGTCATCGAAGCCGCCGGCCAAGGTCCGGCCATCGCCAGGGCACTGTCAAGTGCCGACCGCGGTGGCACCAAGGTTCTTCTTGGATTGCCGGCCCAAGGCACGGCAGTACAGCTCTTCCCCGACGACGTCGTGAACAATGACCTCATCATCCAGGGCAGTTTCTCCTACACCCGCCAGTCGTGGGCCGAGGTGGTGGGTCTGCTCAATGACCGACTCATCCATCCGTCGTTTCTCATCACACACCGCTTCGTACTCGCTGCGTGGCGCCAAGCACTCGACACGCTGTCGAACGCTCCGCGTCACGAACCTCGCGGCAAGGTCGTCATCACCCTCGACAACGATTAAAGGGCGCGGCCGGTGTTGAGCGCGTCAGCGAAGGCGTCAGGCTCGTCGACGGTCACCACGAAACGACGTCCACCCCGTAAGTTGACCAACAGCGCATCACCCCGTCGAGTTGAGAGCGCGGCGTACTTGAAGAGTCGCAGACTGCCGCGATAGCCCCATCCCCCCATCTGGGCGAAGGAGAGCTGTTGCGCGCTGGCTCCAACAATTTGCTCCGGTGTGAAGCGCTGGCAAACAATGGGGCCGGGTCCGTACAGAATTTCGAGTGTGCGACCCGTCGAGCCGTCGAGAACGCGCACGATGATTCGTAGCGAGCCCACGAAGAGCAACACCATCAGCACCAGGACGATTCCGACGATGACGACGGTGATAACTGGGGCATTGGAACCCGATGAGGCCGACATCACCAGTACCTCAATGACCGCGACGACGACCCCCACGATGGCCAGGGCGAGAGCCAGACCCTTCGTGCGAAGTCGCTCTTCGACCACGATCACGGTGCTCATGACCGAAGCCTATCTACCGCTGACCCGATTCGCGAGGCGCGCGAACTTCGTAGAGTCCTCCGCGGATCTTCCAGGGGCACCCCGGGCCACCGGTTTTGGCGGCGAGCTCGAGACCGTCTGCGTCGATCGTAGTGAGCAGTCGCCAGTTCGTGACACGAGAGCCTCCAACCACGAGGTCCGCGAAACTTCATCCAACGAACGGCTGCAGCGGTCTCAGACCGCCGGATGTGGTCAACCCTGGTGCATCGACGACGAGACGCCCACCATCTCCGTCACACCGTTCACAATGATGAGGCCATACTGTTGGTCGCCCGCCGCCCGCCCCACCTTGGGAAGTGCCGCACTTCATGCTTCGACTCGGGGAATGTCCCCGGCGCCGGATANNCTCGGGGAATGTCCCCGGCGCCAGATAGGCGATGGCGTTTCGTTCAATTAATTTGGACTCAGAAAATCAGCCGCGACCGGTTCATCACGACTTTGGCGCATCGATTGGCGCAAGGAGTGAAACGCAACAATGAAAGCCGACGGTGCAACCAGGAGCTGGGAAACCCAAATGGGCCAATATCCCCATGGTGGTTGGTGAAGACGAAAATCGCCAAAGACGACGAGCACGAGCACGAGCCACGCGATAGTTCCCCGAGACAACCGCGTGGCAGCGATGTCACGCAGGACCAGTGTCGCACCAGTGGCGAAACAATAATACCCCCACAGGTTCTCTTCAAAGACCAAGCGGAGTGACCAACAAGTGGCCAACAGCCCAAGAACGACCACCGGGTCCTTGAGTAAATCCGGCCTTCGCAAAAAGCACCAGCGTGATATGTAAGCGGCCGCCAGAAGCGGTCCCACTCGTGACAATCCAATAGCGGCACCGGAACGTAAGTGAATCTCTGACATCCAGGTCCCCACGTGAATATTCGTATCGCCAGTGCCCAAGAGCGTTGCCGAAAGTGCTCGTGAACCGGCAACCAGGTACATCGTCGTCGCCGTGACGAAAGTGGCGAGCACCCCTCCGCAAATTAGCCCGCGACGTTCGCGCGAAGATGAAACTACAATCAGTGCCACCACCCCCAAGAGTGCGTATTGCTGGCTCATCACCGCTAGCGCCAGAAAAATGCCGGCGAGGAATGAACGCTTTCTGATCCAAAGTGCGACGGCCGCAAAGGTCATAGCCAGGGCCCACATGTCCTGGGGATGGTAATACTCTTGCAACGCCATGATGATTGGTGGCGTGACGGCAAAAAAAGCGGGGACGAGCCACACAGCACGGGTGCCGCGCAACTGAGTCGTTCGAAGAACGGCGATACCCAATGCAGTCAAGGCAATCCAGGCAATGAGTGCCGTACGCAGAACCCAAGGAAACTCCGCCGACGAGCCCTGCCACGCAAAGAAGCTCGTAAAGGCATGCGCGCAATTCGCTCCGATTTGAGTCGACGACGGAAAGGACGACGAAAATCCTACGTGGCTCAGCATCTGGATAATTGCCGAGACCACGGGGTAGATCGGCCCACTCAGGGGCTGATACGACGGTACTTGTCGATACATGCAGGACCAATGACCGTGGGCCACCATGAGCGATGTGTAGATCGACGCATCGGCGTCGCCAATCTGAAAGCCTCCCGACAACTCCTCGATCCACCAAAACAGTGCGCATCCCGCCACGATGACAATCAACGTTTGAAACCAACGAGAAGGGCGTGACAGCCAATGCCGCAAACCAGATTCGGGGCCGACGAGAGTTCGTGGATTGCGCTGCATAGTACTCAGG